>JACPQI010000016.1 GCA_016190545.1 Chloroflexota bacterium | reverse complement strand
GGCCCAGGGGCGTCTGAATGGCCAGACCCATGGCGTCGGGGATGCTGTGGCACACCCGGAAGAACTCCACGTTGAATGCGCCCAGCCGAATGTGGGCGCCCGCCTCCACCTTATGGAGCTTGGCCTGGTGCTGGAGCTTGTGCTCCCGCAGCTTCAGTTGGATCAGGCCGTGGGCCAGCGGCGGCGCGTACACCGGCACGTTGAGCTGCTTCAGCACGAAGGGGACGGCCCCCGTATGGTCTTCGTGGCCGTGGGTGATGGCGATGCCCCGCACCTTGTCCTTCCGCTCCAGCAGATAGGAGAAGTCGGGCAGCACCAGGTCCACGCCCAGCATGTCCTCTTCCGGGAACATGACCCCGGCGTCGACGACCATGATGTCGTTCTGGTATTCCAGGGCCATCATGTTCTTGCCAATCTCGCCCAGACCGCCGAGAGGGATAACGCGCAATCGAGGTTCGCTCATAGTTAAAACATCTCCAGTTGTTTGGGTTGTGGTGGGGGAGGCGCGGACGGCTGCGGCGACGGCCCCTGGGCCAGTTCTTGCAGCACCCGGGCCAGGTTCTTGAAGTCCTGCTCGATGGTGGAACGTAGTCCCGCATTGTGCAGCGCCGCCGCCGGATGATAGACCGGGTAGACCGGCACGCCGCTGGCCCGCTGCAACTTGCCGCGCAGCTTGCCGACGGTGTCCTTGGGGAAGAAGTGGGCCAGCGAGTACCGTCCCAGGGTCACGATGACGCGGGGCCTGATGATGGCGATCTGCTTTTCCAGCCAGGGGCGGCAGGTCTGGATTTCAATAGGCAGCGGGTCCCGGTTTTCGGGTGGTCGGCACTTCAGCACGTTGCAGATATAGACCTCGCTCCGCTTCAGCCCGGCCATGGCTAGGAGCTGGTCGAGGAACTTCCCCGCCGCTCCCACAAAGGGCAGGCCGCTCTGGTCCTCGTAGTAGCCTGGCGCCTCGCCGATAAACATTACAGTGGCCGTGACGGGGCCGTCGCCCACTACCACCTTCGTCCGGGTCCGGGACAGTTGGCAGGCGGTGCAGGCGCTGGCCTGCCGGAACAACTCATCGTAGGCGGCGTTGGTCACCCTACCCTCCTTGGCGCTGCTCCCCGTGGCGGCGCGGCCACAGCGCCCGCCGCATACTCCATAACGTTCGAGCGCCCACTCCTACCAGCAGCGCTCCGAACATCCGCGTCAGCACCGGCGCATCGACCAGGCCTGCCAGGTATCCGCCCAGCAGGCCGAAGCCCAAGGCCGTCGGCGCCGACCATGCCACAATCCGGGGGGCCAGCGTTCCTTGCCGCAAATGGGCGAAGGACCCCAAAACACTCATGGCGAGAATAGCCCCGAGAGAGACGCCCTGGGCAGTGTGTTGCTCTACGTCCAGCAAGAGCACCAGTCCCGGTACCATAATGAAGCCGCCGCCCACCCCCAGCATCCCTCCCAGGAACCCGGCGGCCAAGCCCAGCGCTATATCGTACCCAGCGTCCATAAGCGCTTGTCACCCTCCCAGAATCGCCAGCCGCAGGCCCACCGCCACCATAAGGAGGGCGAAGAGAGCCTGCAATACTCGTGGAGAGAACTTCCTCATTGCTCTGGTGCCCACCAGTACTCCGACAGTGGTCCCTATGACCAACCATCCCAGGAGCGGCCAGTCCCAGTCTCCGCGAAGCAAGTATGGCAGCGCGGCCGCTGGCGCGACAATGGCGATGATGCCGAGCGACGTCCCGCTCGCCTGGTGTACCTTCAACCCTATCAGGGCCACCAGCATCGGCACCACCACGATGCCGCCGCCGACCCCCATGAACCCGGCCACCAGGCCCCCGGCTGCGCCGGTGACGAGAAAGAGGATAACTCCTTGCTGTTTTAACAAGGCCATGCTCGTCCAATGCTAGCACGGGGTTTCATACCCGGTCAAATACCCGTACCGTGTTGTGGTAGGAGGCTCCCGTTGTCCTGGAGATAGATAAAGACCGGAGCCGTGAGGGAGTGCTCCGGTCTTTCATAGGCGAATGAAAGCGCCCTTCGCTTGTTGTTTCTGAGTTTTTCCCTGCCCTCGGTCGTGGCGGTCTCCTCCTCTACGAATCTTTGATGCCTTTGCCTTTGATGTAGTCTACCGCCTGCTGCACCGTGGTAATCTTCTCTGCGTCCTGGTCCGCGATCTCGACCTTCTGGCCGTCCTTGCTGAACTCCTCCTCAAGCGCCATGATGAGTTCCACCAGGTCCAGGGAGTCGGCGTTCAGGTCATCCACAAACGAGGCGCTGGGTGTGACCTGGGACTCCTCGACGCCGAGCTGGGTCACCACCACCTTCTTCACTCGATCGAATACTGTGGGCATGAGGCCTCCTTTTCCTTAAGCTAGAGTGGTCTGGCGTCTGTATGGCGCTCCCTGAGCAACCCACCCAGGACGCCATTGACAAACCGCGACGAGGCATCGCTGCCGAACAACTTGGCCAGTTCTACCGCCTCGTCAACGGCTACTTTTTTCGGCGCCGCTCTATTATCAGACAAAATCTCAAAGATGGCAATGCGCAGAATGGCCCGGTCTATCGCAAAAAGGTCTTTTACCGGCCTGACCGGCGCATAGCGGGCGATGACGCCGTCGATCTCCGACCGCTGTTCAGATACACCCTTCACGATCTCCCGGGCGTAGGGTTCCGCCTGCCGGAGTTGGGCAAGCTGCCGCTCAAGAGACCGTTCCAAGGGGTACGCCCCCAGCTTTTGGGCAACGGCGCTCGCCTCCTCCAGCACGGCGGCCTGTTGCAGCAACCGTTCCAGAGCGGCCTGGGCCGGCTTGCGCGTGGCGTCGCTTTCAAAGAGCGCCTGCAAGGCGATAATACGGGCGGTGTGTCGAACCCCTGGCATGGTTGCGGTCCGTCGAACAGGTTAGCCTAGACTCAGCCCGCCGTCCACACCGATGACCTGGCCGGTGATGTAGCGGGCCTCCTCCGAGGCCAGGAACGCCACCGTGGCGGCCACGTCCTCCGGCGTCCCCAGGGACCCCAGCGGAATGCGCTTGATGACCTCTTTCTGGACCTCCGGGGACAGCTTCTCCGTCATCTGGGTCTGGATGAACCCGGGCGCGATAGCGTTGGCCGTAATGTTGCGGGAGCCTAGCTCCTTGGCCGCCGTCTTGGTCAGCCCTATGAGGCCCGCCTTCGATGCGGCATAGTTGGCCTGTCCCGCGTTGCCTTGTATCCCCACAACGCTGGCGATGTTGATGATACGGCCCCAGCGCTTGCGCAGCATCTGCTTGAGGGCCGCCCGGGTGCAGAGGAACGCCCCCTTCAAGTTCACGCTCAGCACAGCGTCCCAGTCGGCGTCCGACAGGCGGAGAAGCAGGTTGTCCTTCGTGATACCGGCGTTGTTGACCAGGATGTCCACGCCGCCCATCTGGCTCTGGGCCTCCTGGAAAAGCCGCTCAACGCTGGCTGTGTCCGTCACGTTGACGGAGAGGAAAACGCTCTTGACCCCCAGGCGCTGGACCTCCTCGGCCGTTGCCCTGCCGTCTTGCTCCAGCACGTCGGAGATGATGACGTCGCACCCGTGGGAAGCGAGCTTGAGGCTGATCGCCTTGCCGATGCCCCGGCCGCTGCCGGTCACCAGGGCCACCTTCCCGGCAAGGTCAGCGGCTGCCATGCCGGCCCTTCACCCTACAGCGCCAGCTCTGCCAGCGGCAGGCTCTCGATGTGGTAGGCCTGGACCTCCGGGTTGCTCCGCTTGACCAGGTTGCTCAGCACTTGGCCGGGGCCGATCTCAATAAAGGTGGTTACGCCCTTCTTCGCCATGTACTCCACGGAAGGGTGCCAGCGCACACACTGGCAGACCTGGCGTACCAGCTCCTCGCGCAGGTCGTCGGCCTTGGTAATGGGCCGGGCCGTGGTGTTGGCCACCAGCGGCACCGCCGTATCCTTGATTGTCATGTCCTCTACCGCGTCCTGGAGGCCGTCCACTGCAGGCTCCATGAGGACGGAGTGGAAAGCGCCGCTCACCTGAAGCGGGATGGCGCGGGCCGCGCCTCGGGCCTGGGCCAGGTCCACCGCGCGGGCCAGCGCCCGCCGGGGGCCGCTGATGACGATCTGCTGCTGGCTGTTGATGTTCGCGATCTGGGCGCCGGTCTGCTGACAGATATCCTCAGTTGTCGCGGCGTCCAGCCCCATGATGGCAGCCATACCGCCTGCCTGCTTCTCTGCCGCGCTTTGCATCAGGCGGCCACGCTCTCGAACCAGCTTCAAGGCCTGGTCAAAGCGCAGAGCGCCGGCAGCGGTCAGGGCCGTGTACTCACCCAGGCTATGGCCCGCCACGAAGCGGGGCGTCTGGGCGCACGAATGGCCCAGCTCCTCTTCCAATGCCCGTAGATAGGCCAGACTGGTGGTGAAGATTGCGGGTTGAGCGTTGTAGGTCTGCCGCAGCTCCTCTTCCGGACCCTCGAAGCACAGTTGGGACAGGCTCACGCCCAGCACCTCATCCGCCTCTTCGAACACCCGCCGAGCGGCGGCTGAGCGGTCATAGAGCGCCTTGCCCATGCCCGGGGTCTGGGAGCCCTGGCCTGGGAACAAAAAGGCGATGTTCGGCGTCTGGTTATACATGATGACAGTCCACCTCTTGTGACAGAAGGATAAAAGTCTGGGTCATGGAAGGCGGGCCTTAGGCCTGGGCCTTTTCACCCGCCTCGGCAACAGCAAGCACCTGCCGCCCGTTGTACGAGCCGCACGCGGGGCACGCTCGGTGCGGAAGCTTGGGACTCCGGCACTGCGGACACACGGATAGCGAACGAGCGCGAAGGCCGAAATGGCTGGTCCGGTTGCCATGACGGGCACGGGAGAACCGTCGTTTTGGATGAGGGGCCATAATGCGTTGTCACGCTCCTTTGTCAGAATGCGGAACGGGACTCCAGCCGCTCCAAGAGGGCCCCCCAGCGCTGGTCCCGCGACCGTGGCGGGCAGCCGCACGACCCCTGGTTCAGGTTGGCCCCGCACTCCGGGCACAGCCCGGCGCAGTCCGGCTGGCACAGGGGCTTCATGGGCATGCTCATCCAGGTGTACTGGCGCAAGGCTTCGTCCAGGTGCAGCAGATGGTGCTCGTCAATAGTGAAGCTCTCATCCGTGGGAACTGAAAGCGGAAGGCCGGCGAGGATATCCAGGAGGGGAAAGAACTCCTCTTCTAGTCGAATAGGCAACGGGGACTCGAACGTGGATAGACAGCGGCTGCATGTGCCTTCGTAGGCCGCCTCTGCTGCTACCCTGACCAGAATGCCCTTGTCCGTCTTGAGGCAGACTATCTGGCCGTGGTAGTCATGACCGGGCATGTCAGGAGGGAGATCCCCCGTCTCTTCAAGCCGGTAGGTTCGTACAGAGCCGATAGGCTCTTTGAGTTGCTGCGCTACATTGACCTGCATAGATGAAACCACATTCGTGGCTTCAAGGGTGGGAGTATAGTGATTTACGTAACAAATGTCAAGGGTCAAATTGCCGCATTTGGGGCCGATTGCCCCCGCTGGGCGAGGGGTGTGGGCTACCGCTTGCCCTTCGCCGCCGACACCGCCTTGCGGATCGCCTCGGCAATGTCCTGGGTGGAGGCGCCGGGACCGAAGATGGCCTTGATGCCCATCTTTTGCAGGGCCTGGTGGTCGTCCTCCGGGATGATGCCGCCGGCTACCACCACCACGTCATCCATCTTCTTATTCTTCAGCAGCTCCATGATGGCCGGGAACAGCTCCAGGTGGGCGCCCGATAGGATGCTTAGGCCTATGACGTCCACGTCTTCCTGGGCCGCCGCCTCCACGATCATCTCCGGCGTCTGCCGGATGCCGGTGTAGATCACTTCCATGCCGGCGTCGCGCAGGGCCCGGGCTACCACCTTGGCCCCCCGGTCATGCCCGTCC
>JACPQI010000159.1 GCA_016190545.1 Chloroflexota bacterium | reverse complement strand
TCCTCGGCGAACCAGCCGAAGTACCCTATGGAGAAGGCAACCTCTCCCTTGGCCTCGGGGAACGGTTTGCCGTTTTCCAAAACCACTAGCCTGGCGATCTCCTCCACCCGATCCTGCATGATGGTCTGGACCTTTTTCAGGAACTCGCCGCGCTGCTTGGCAGGGGTAGCCGCCCAGCCCCTAAAGGCCCGATGGGCTGCGTCAATGGCCCGCTGGGTCTCGGCCACGCCGCCGTCGGCGATATCCGCGACGTGCTCACCCGTCGCGGGGTTGCGCACCGCGAAAGTGCGGCCGCCGTTTGCGTCCACCCACTCCCCATCTATATACATCTGACGGGTGACTCCACTGAACTGAGTCATGACCCCCCTCCTTCGTCACATCAGAACATTTGACCGATCGCGGAATCCAGTAGGGAGCATCCCTCCTTTCGCTTCCTCCTCGTGAAGACAACCCGAGCACCCCGTTGATTGCCCATGCTACCCAGCCAATCAGGACCTGACAAGTCTCTTTTTGGCCATGCAATGCCCTTTTCGCCGCTTGCCCAGGGCGACTCAGCGAGGCCGAGTCGTGGACCCCCAGTCCCGCTCCCCGGCGGGCTGACGGCGACCCCGCTGCAGCCCTGGCCTTCCAGGAGCCTTCCCCACGCCCCTCCAGCGCCCGGACGAGGAGGACCCCAAGGCCGGGCAGAACGAGCTTGACTCGTGGGAGGGGGAGTGGTATCTGGAACCCAGAGTGAACGAGTAGTGATTCCCTGGCACGGCCGTAGGGCAAAGGCCTGATTTCTTGAACACCTCAAAGAAGACCAAGCAAGGGTGGGGGGTATGCCGGAGATCCTCGGAGAATACGTCGATCGACTCGTCACCGTGGAGCTGCGCAACCGTGGAATGCCTCACGACATTACACGCCCGATGTACGATGCCGCGCGTGCCGAAGGAGGCGGCCGTCCCCTCACGTTGCGGGCGGCCGAGGGCTTGATCAAGAGCGTCCAGCGGGGGGACAACGTGTTCATCATCACCGGCGCCGGTACTCCTCCAGCGCTACCCAAAGGCGAGAACGATGGGCCACCAGGCGCTGCGGTGCTGGGTCGTGCGCTGTACCGGGGCATAGGCGCTGTCCCGATTTATTTGGTAGAGCAGCATCATCGGGATCCGATGGTCGCCTCCAGCGAGGCTGCAGGTGTAACCATCGTGGACTACGACTCGGCTATAGAGCGGCGCCTTGGCGGCGTGGTACTCACTGCGCCAACTGAAGAGTCACAGGTCCCCCGTTGGGCTGCCTCTCTCTTCGACACCTACAATCCCGCCGCCGTCATCAGCACCGAGCGGTTGGGCCCGAACGAGAAGGGCATCATCCACGGGGCCACCGGCCTGGCTGGCTGGAAGCCGATGGTGGACCTCTCGCCGCTCATTGCGGAAGCGGGGCGGCGAGGTGTTTTCAGCATTGGCGTTGGTGATAACGGAAACGAACTGGGGTTCGGCCGCATCCACAGCGCGGTAATGGAGATTCAACCCTTCGGCAAGCGCTGCCAGTGCCCCTGCGGATCGGGGATGGCCTCGGTGGTAAAGACCGACGTGCTCGTGGTCGCGTTCATCTCCAACTGGGGCTGCTACGGCATTGAGGCTATGCTTGCCTTCCTGCTTCGCCAGCCAAACCTGCCACATACCCCGGACCTGGCTCGACGGATCATCTACGCGTGTCTGGACGCTGGGGGCATGGAAGCGATGTGGTGCACGAAGCTGTTCTACGTGGACGGGGCGGAGGGCGAGAGTTCCGTGGCTGTCGTCCAGGTCCTCGGTGACATGGTTCGTCTGGCGCTGGCGGATCCGAGCACAGGGACCGTGCATTAGAAACGGATTTGGAAACCTTCAACAGTTCCAAGGGCCGTTTCCGGGTGACTGCCCATTACCCCGGGCCAGTCGGCCGGAGCCGCCGATCCCCTGCCTGGTAACGAACAAGGCTTCGCCTCAAACCAACTCGTATGGAGAAACGTCCTCCTGGGAGGCTTCTTCTTCCCACAGACGCCCGTCGGGTGGCACCGCTTCCGGAACGCCCAGCCGCGTCCTCTCTGCGCCTGGCCTTGGCGGTCGTAGATGCGGCCACCAATGACCTCCTCGGTGAGGGAAGGACTCGGGTATGAAACGGTCATCCGTTCTTGCGGACGATGGCCCCATCAGACTGCTAGCAGAAAGGGGGGTTACGTTGTTGCAGATCATTATGGAACCCGTCGTCGAGGCACGAGGCTGTCGACGAGTTAGGGGAAGGAGGGAAGAGCCATGAAGAAGATGGAGAACGTCCGGCTCTCTGGCGTAAGTCGACGTAAATTCTTGAAGCTGTCGGCCGCGGCAGGGGCCATGGGCGTGCTGTCCGCGCCCACAGCCCGGCTGGCCGCCGCGCCCGCCAAGGGTGGTGGCAAGAAGAGCCTGATCTACGGTGCCTTCGGGGGTGATCCCGGCAACCTGAGCCCGGTTATCCGCTTTGACATCAACGCTGGGATCATCATGTATAACATCTTCGACAACCTCGTGATGCTGAACTACAAGACCCGCAAGATCGAGCCCCTTGTCGCCGAGTCCTGGAAGAACATTGATCCACTGACCTGGCAGATCAAGTTACGCGAAGGCGTAAAGTGGCACAAGGGCTACGGCGAGGTGACTGCCGAGGACCTCGTCTACACCTGGACCTACCATGTGGAGTCAAAAAGCTGGCAGATCAACACTGCGCTGTTTGCAGTGGACAGCGTCAAGGCGGTCAGCAAGTACGTGGCCGAGGTCAAGTTGAAACAGCCCTTCGGCGCCTTCCCTGGCGTTGTCATGGGCTACGGCGGGCTCCTGGTCTCCAAGAATGCCCACCAGGAGATGGGTGCGGAGAAGCACAGCCGGAACCCCATCGGCAACGGCGCCTTCGTCTTTGACTCGATCATCGGCGGTAGGGAGGTGGTGCTCAAGAAGAATAAGGACTACTGGAAGAAGGGCCTGCCCTATCTGGAAGAGATAGTCTTCCGGCCCATCCCGGACTCGCACGTCCGGCTCCAGTCGCTCGAGAAGGGCGAGCTGGATTTCATCACCCACCCCGATGCCAAGGATGTGCCGGAGGCGCGCAAGAACCCCAACCTGGTCTATTTGAGCACGCCCGGCTGGAACTGGGACTATCAGGCCTTCACCTTCCCGCCACACCAGAAGCCCGATTTTCCCAACCAGAACAAACTGGTGCGCCAGGCCATCTCCTACGCCGTCGATCGAGAAGCGATCAAGAAAGAGATCTACTTCGGCGAGGCCACGGTCACCGATAGCCCGATCCCGGAGGGCTTTCTGGGCTATCGGCCGGTGCCCATCCGTTACCCCAAGAATGGTGACCTCAACAAGGCGAAGGAACTGATGGCCCAGGCTGGCGTGAAGGGCTACGAGGTGGAGGTCATCACCAGCGACAAGGACTGGCTGCGCCGCGAGCTGGAGCTGGTAGCTGCCATGGTCAGTCAGATTGGGATCACCTACAAGATCCGCCACCACGATATGGGGAGCTACAACAATCTCTGGCTCAATAACAAGTACCAGCAGTTGCTGGAGGACATCACTATCGTGTCGCCAGATCCGGATTCCACGGTCTGGTGGTTCCTCCACAGCAAGGGCAATATTGCATCGGGCTACAACGTGCCCGAGATGGACAAGATGCTGGACGATGCCCGCGCCGAGGCGGACCCGAAGAAACGGGAGGCGCTCTACCACAGGATCGTGGACCGCACCTTGGAGGACTGCCCGAAGATCTATCACGTGTACGTGAACTATGTTCGCCTCCACAAGAAGGGGCTGGGGGGGTTCAATCCAAGTCCCCAGGAGTATATCGAACTCTTCACCAACGCGCGGTGGGGCGCCTGAACCCTGAGAAGCGTGGGTGACGACGGGGAACATTCGATAGGGCGTGCGCGCTGAGCCGCTCAGGAGATCCGTATGAGCAGTAGGCCGGCGTATCTGTTGCGGCGCTTGGCGCAGGTCCCTTTCGTCCTCATCGTCGTCACCCTCAGTGTCTTCGCGCTAATACACGTCACACCCGGCGATCCAATCCAGATCATGCTGGGTATGCAGACTTCGCCGGAGGCCGTGACGGCGCTGCGTAAACAATACCACTTCGATCGGTCCCTGCCTGAGCAGTACATCATCTGGGTAACGGGCGCGGTCCGCGGCGATCTCGGCAGCTCG
>JACPQI010000163.1 GCA_016190545.1 Chloroflexota bacterium | reverse complement strand
GCTCTGCCCCAACCCGGGCTAGGCGTCGGGCCTAGGGTACGCTCCCACTTACGAAGTGCATGAGGACACTCTACCCCAAGTGTCACCCAACAATCTGAACGAGAGCAGGAACGCGGCGGAATGAGTCACCTGCCGGCTATCTCGATGCCTGGAGTTCTTTGAGCAGTGACGAAGTAACGCTTGTAATACTAGAGCCTGACTCAAAGTGGGTCCAGTCCACGTTGAGCGGGGTGACGGAGATGCGCTTGCTCTGCGTCGCCCAGCGATCCGTCCCCTCCTCAGCATGCTCAGCGGTCTGGGCCATCTTGCGCCGCGATATCCAGAAGTAGGAGCGCTTGCCGTCGTGCCCCTCTTCAATGGAATCGATGAAGGTGCGGCGGGCCAGTCTGGTCATCTCCACGCCCTCAATCTCATCCAGCGGGATATTGGGGACATTCACATTGAGGAAAGCGGGGTAGGCGAGGAGGCCGTCCCTGGCGCGCTGGGCCAGGATGCGGGCGATCTTTGCAGCTACCTCAAAGCGCACGTCTTTGATAGAGGTGACAGAAAGAGAGATGGCCAGGATGCCTCGAAAGTGGGCCTGGAGCGCCGCGCCCACAGTGCCGGAGAGGAACACGTCACTACCCAGATTGGCGCCTTCGTTGATGCCGGACACCACCAAGTCAATGGGGCCTTGGTCCTTGAAGATCTGCTCCAAGGCCACGATAACGCTGTCGGACGGGGTCCCTTCCACCGCGTAGGTCTTGACATGGTCGATTTGAGACAGGACCTGGGTCACGCGCACCGGGATGTGGAGCGTGATGGCGGCGCTGACGCCACTCTGCTCGCGGTCAGGCGCCACGATAGTGACCTCTCCAACGCTCCGCAGGGCGCCAGCCAGGGCCAGAATGCCGCGAGAGTATATGCCGTCGTCGTTAGTAACCAGGATGCGCACAGAGTGCTCTTTCCACTTCAATTGTGATACATTGTCCATTGTAGCAGCAACATGCCTGCCTGTAATGTATGGCTGGAAAACGGCGTTGACTAGATGCGGCAGCCATCCTATAATCGCCTCCTAAGCCAGAGACTCCGTCGGTGGAATGTTGCCCAGCACGGGGCGTTTCCTGGCCGGTGAGGTCTCATGAGACAGGAGCGAGGAGAGTCAGCCAGTCCGTACCGAACTGGAACCATGCGTGAGCCATCCGTGACCTCCTCCCTGTCAATGCGCCCCCCCCGTTTTTTCCAGGCCCTCCTTCTAGCGGCCATCGTCGCCACTTTTGCTCTTATTGTGTTGGGGTCTGTGGTGCGGGTCACCGGGTCCGGCCTTGGGTGCCCGGACTGGCCCAAATGCCATGGGGAGTACATTCCATCCTTTGACAAAGCGACTTTGCTGGAGTATTCCCATCGAGCGGTGGCTTCAGTCGTCGGCCTTCTCGTCATGGGCGTGGCCGTGGCTGCCACCGTCGCAAGACCCTACCGTGGTGACAAGAGGCTGCTGGCGCTCAGCCTGCTCATGGTCGCTATGTTGGCGGTGGCGGTCATTCTGGGGCGGCAAACTGTGCTGTCGGAGCTTTCGCCGCAGCTTGTGACCGTCCACCTTGCCATTGCCGAGGCGATGCTGGCGGTCCTGGGCATTATCGCAGTTCTTACCCGCACACGAGCGCCGTCCCCCGCGACAGGCTCCGACGTCAAAGGAGAACGCTTTGCGCTGCTGGCGATTGGCACGGCCCTCGCTACGTATGCAGCGCTTGTCATCGGCACCCTGGTCCGGGCCGAGGGGGCAACGGCGGCCTGCCTCACGTGGCCGCTATGCGACGGCGACGCATTCCCCGCCGGCACGTTGCCCGCATTACAGATGTGGCATCGCTGGATAAGCGCTGCCGTGGGCGTTTTCATCTTCGCTACAGCCATAGCTGCATGGCGTCGGGAGCACGGGGCAGGACCCCTCCGGATACTGGCTGGCTTGACCCTGGTGTTTTTCGTTGCACAGGTCTTTGCCGGGGCGGCAATGGTGTGGGCCAAATTCACCCCGGAGTGGCGGGCGCTGCACCTGGGATTGGCGACTGCCGTCTGGATTCATATCGTGGTGCTGGCGGCCCTGGCCTGGCGGCAGCGACACGGTGGACAGCCAGCAGCCTCCGGCGCTGAGGTCTCTTTCAATGCAACGAAGGGCAAGGGCGGCGCACGGACAGGGGCCTTTCTTGCCGACTACCTAACATTGATGAAGCCCCGCATTATTGCGCTGCTGCTGGTGACAGCCCTGGGCGGCATGCTACTGGCGGCCAAGGGCTTTCCACATTTGACAGTGACAGCGTCGGTCCTTGTGGGCGGCGCCTTGGCGGCGGGCGGGGCCAACGCGATCAACCACTTCATGGACAGGGACATCGATGGCGTGATGCTCCGGACGCGGAGCAGGCCGGTCCCGGGACGGCGGGTCCCGCCGCTCCATGCCTTGTTGTTTGGGCTGGCGCTGAACGGGCTGGCGTTCCTGGTGCTGGCCCTGGGCGCGAATGTGCTCAGCGCTGGTCTCGCATTGAGCGGCACGCTGTTTTACGTGTTCGTCTACACGGGGTGGCTCAAGCGCACAACGACGCAGAACATCGTGATCGGCGGGGCGGCCGGCGCGGTGCCACCGCTGGTTGGATGGGCCGCCGTGGCCGGTGGGCTGTCGCTGCCGGCTTGGTATATGTTCGTCATCATCTTCATGTGGACACCGCCGCACTTTTGGGCGCTTTCGCTGCTACTCAAGGACGATTACGCCAGAGCGCGGATCCCTATGCTCCCGGTTGTGGAAGGCGAGGAATACACCGGACGTGTGATTCTGCAGTACACGGTGCTGCTGGTCGCAGTGACGATGCTGTTTTTCCTGACGGACACCGTAGGTCTGGTGTACTTATCGAGCGCAGCCGTCTTGGGTGGGGTATTCATTTATTACGCCCGTCAATTGTTTGTCCACAAGGATAGGGCCACAGCCCGGCGGCTCTATAAGTATTCATTGTTGTACTTGGCGGCGCTCTTTGCCGCTATCATGGCCGATGGCAGCCTGGGAGAAGGCCGGTTCTAGGCCAGCAATGAGACAACTCCATCTCCGCACGCTGCGCGAAGGACACCGGTGGTGTGAGAAACGGATGGGTATCCCTTGACCCGCCAATGCTGCTATGCTAAAGTCTCGCAGGACTGCAGGGTACCCCTAGACACTAGTCCGATGCACAGTCAAGAACAACGTCTTGCTCAAGGAGAGCGTGGTGCTTAGTAACCAGCGCAGGTTTTGGCTCATCATTCTTGCTCTAGGCGCCATAGTACTGATTCTGCTCAGCGCATGCGGCGAAGCGCAGCAGACCACCTTGAGCCCACAGGGAGACAACGCTCAAAAGATCCACGACCTTTTTGTTCCCATCACCTGGGTGGCCTTCATCATCCTGGTGGTGGTTGAGTTCTTGCTGATCTTTGCGGTCATTCGCTTCCGTGCCCGCAAGGGGCAGGGCCAGCCCAAACAGGTCCACGGCAACAACCGTCTTGAAATCGCGTGGACCATTGCGCCGGCCCTGGTGTTGGTGGGCATCGGCATTCCCACAATCTTAACCGTTGTCGACCTGTCTAAAAGCGCGCCTCCAGAGGCTGTCCAGATCAAGGTCACCGGCCACCAGTGGTGGTGGCAGGTCGAATACCCTGCGCTGGGCGTTGTGACAGCCAACGAAATCCATGTGCCCATGGGCCAGGTCATCGGCCTCACGCTGGAGTCGGCTGACGTTATTCATAGCTTCTGGGCGCCTGAACTCGCCGGCAAGATGGACATGGTCCCCGGGCGCACCAACTACCTGACCTTCGTGGCGAGGAAGCCAGGCATCTACTTTGCCCAGTGCGCGGAATTCTGCGGCATTGGTCACGCCAATATGCGCTTCCGCGTTGTGGTGGAGCCGGACGACGACGCCTTTATGCGCTGGGCGGAAAACCTCCGTCGGCCCCCTGCCAAGCCGGACGACCCGCAGACGGCGCAGCTTGCGCAGCAGGGAGCGCAACTCTTTACATCCAAGCTGTGCTTGATCTGCCACACCGTCGCCGGGACATCGGCTGCCGGCACCTTGGGGCCGAATCTGACGAATTTCGGGACGAGGCTGACGCTGGGAGCGGGCCTCGTGGAGAACACGCCGGAGAACGTAGCCCAGTGGCTGCGGGACCCGGACACGCTCAAACCGGGCACCATCATGAAGCGTGACGCGCCGGTCTATAATGACCCCACTATGGCGCTGAGCGAGCCGGACGTTCAGGCCCTGGTGGCGTATTTGGAGAGCTTGAAGCCGGACTTGAGTCAGCCCCCGGCCCCGCTGCCGACGCCGGCGCCCACGGCCACGCCGAGACCTGAGCCGACCACGACCCCAGCGCCAGGCGCCACCCCATCTGCGACCCGCGTCGCCACGCCGACCGCTCCGGCGCGGGTGACTCCGACGGCGACGCCTGCCGGCCCTGCCGGGCCAGGCGATCCGGCAGCCGGACAGCGGGTCTTTTCAGCCCAAGGCTGCACCGCCTGTCATACTACAGGAACAGCCCAGTTGGTCGGGCCAGGGCTAGGTGGGATTTCGACGCGCGGCGCCACCCGGGTGCCTGGCAAGTCCGCGGAGGAGTACATCCGAGAGTCCATAGTAAGTCCGAACGCATTTACAGTGCCTGGCTTCCCGCCGGGCGTGATGCCGACCGGATACGGTGACCGGATGACGGCGCAGGGACTCAACGACCTTATCGCATACCTGATGTCCTTACGGTAGGACAGGGGGAGCGGGACCATGACGACTGACAGGGGCCAAGGCTCTGGACTGGATATTGGGGGTACAGTATGGCGACGATAACTGCGACGCTCGGCAGGCGGGTCAGCGCCGCCGGGGTATGGAGTTGGATCACTACCGTTGACCACAAGCGGATCGGAATCCTCTATGGCGTCACCGCTATCATCTTCTTCTTGCTTGGCGGCATAGAGGCGCTGGTCATGCGTCTGCAGCTTGCGCGGCCGGAGAGCGGCGTGGTGGGACCCGATACCTTTAGCGCCCTCTTTACCATGCATGCCACCACGATGGTGTTCCAGGCCATCATGCCGTTAGGGGCCGCCTTCTTCAACTTTATGATTCCGCTCATGATCGGCGCGCGGGACGTGGCGTTTCCCAGGCTCAATGCGCTGAGCTACTGGCTCTTCCTCTTTGGTGGAATTCTCTTGAACTTCGGCTGGCTCATAGGCGACGTCCCTAATACAGGCTGGTTCAGCTACGCTAACCTGACGGCCAAGCAATACTC
>JACPQI010000158.1 GCA_016190545.1 Chloroflexota bacterium | reverse complement strand
GCCTTGAGGGGGCTGCGCCGCTCCAGCGCAGGCACATACTTGATGGGGCGCAGGTTGCAGAACACCTTGAGGGCGCCGCGCAGCACCAGCATCGGCGAGGCCGTATTCGACTTCTCGTAGGCGTCGGATCCCAGCACACCGCCGATGGCGCCGAAGAGCACCGCCTGGGCCTCCTGGCAGCCCTTGATGGTCTCCGGCGGCGCTGAGTTGCCCGTCGCTTTGTAAGCGTCCTCGCCCAACAGGTAGGAGGGCATCGTGAAGCTGTGGCCGAAGCGCTGCTCCACGGCGCGCAAGGCCTTCACGCCCTGCTCCACAATCTCGCGTCCGACGCCGTCGCCGCCAATGACTGCAATCGTGCCTTGCATAGCTCCTCCTTCCTAGGGGAAAGCAACGGTGGTAGGGTAGCATCCGCCTATAGGGGTGTCAATGCGCTGTCCTTGACTTCCGGGCGTCGTAGGCATATAACCCTTGCGATGAGTCACGGGCCTCTCGCCCCGCCGACTGCAAGGCCCCATGGCGAACATATCGAAAACACCTGAACCACAGCCCCCCGCGCGCGACGTCACTGGCCTTCAGCAGACACTCTCCCCTCCCCCAGGTCAGCCAACCGCTGCCTCTCGCAGCCAGATGTGGGCGCTTCTGGCCCTTGTCCCCACCGCCTTCATCATAGGCCTCAACGTCACGCTGCCCGCGTTGGGCATCCAGGTGCCACCCTTCCAGAAAGCTCACATTCGTCCCGATGTTGTGGGGGTGCTCCTCTCACTCGTGGGTTTCAGGTGCGTGATGCTGGCGCTTTCCCAAGGCGAATACCGTGGTGTGGGGGCAGGCACGTTTAATATGCTTCGCAACCTGGGTGGCAACATTGGTGTGGCGACCACAGGCACAGTGCTGGCGGTGCGGCTCGCCTCTTATGCGGACACTGCAGCAGGCCGCGCGGACGCCTATCGCGACGCCTTTCTTTTCACGGGCCTCATGATAGCGCTCGCCGCCGTTGCAGCGCTCTTCGTCCGCGAGCGAGTGAGGGCGAACACCAGCCGAGGGGCGACCTAGCGTTTTGCCGGTTTCTTCCCCTTTGCGGGCTGTTGGCTTCGAGCGGTCTTATGACCCTTGCTCTTGGCCTCGGCTTTTGGCGTTGGGGCCTCTGACTGGGCCTCTTCAGGGCGCTCTTCTTCCACTTCCGCCTGGGCTGCAGGCAGGGCCTCTTCCGGCCCCTGGCTGCTGAAGCAGTCCACGCAGGCCACCTGGTCACCGGGACCCAGCTTCATCACATTCACGCCCTGAGTGATGCGGCTGCGCTCCGGGATCTCCCGCAGCTTGTTGCGGATGACCACGCCCTTGACCGACATGAGGACGACTTCTTCCTCATTGTCCACCACGCGTGCCGCAGCAATGGGGCCGGTCTTGTCCGTGACCTTGAAGGTCAGCACGCCCTTGGCGCCTCGGTTGTGTTGCGGGTAGCTGCTCACCCGGGTGAGCTTGCCATAGCCCTTCTTGGTTATCGCCAGCAGGTAGGCCTCCGGCCTGGCCACCTCCATGCTCATAAGCCTGTCGCCAGGATTGAGGCGGGTGCCGCGAACGCCGCCTGCCGAGCGGGAGTGGGGAGTGATGGTGGAGACGAGAATATGGGCCGCCAGGCCCCGTTCCGTCACCAGCAAGACGGTCTCGTGGTCTCTTACCAGTCGTGCCGCCACCAGTTCATCGCCGCGCAGGTTCATGGCGATGAGGCCCTTCGCCCTGATCTTGGCGAAGGAGCGCACCGGCGTCCGCTTCACCAGGCCCTTTTTGGTGGACATGAGCAATGTCCGGTCGTCCGCTTCCAGGCTTTTCACCGCAACCAAGGCCGTCACGCGGTCCGTGGGGCTTAGAGCCGGGATAAGATTGATCACTGGCTGGCCCTTGGCGAGGCGGGAGGTCTCGGCGGGGAGTTGATACGCTTTGAGCGGGAACACCTTGCCCGTGTTGGTGAAGAAGAGGAGCATGTCGTGGGTGTCCGCCACCAGCAAATGTTGGATAACATCCATCTCGCGCAACTGTTGGCCGGTGACGCCGCGGCCGCCGCGGTGCTGGCTGCGGAAGGTGGAGACCGGCATGCGCTTGGTGTAGCCACGGCTGCTCACCATCACCACCACGTTCTGGTGGGGTACCAGGTCCTCCATCCGGAAGCTGCCTACCTCTTCTTCGACGATCTCAGTCAGGCGTTCGTCGCCGTACTCCTTCTCCAGAGCTATGGTCTCGTCTTTGACTACCCCGTAGATTTTCTTCTCGTGGGCGAGCAGGTCCTCCAAGTAGGCGATGGTCTTCTTGACCTCGGCCAGTTCGTCAAGGATCTTCTGCCGCTCCAGGGCTGCCAGCCGGCGAAGCTGCATGTCAAGGATGGCCTGGGCCTGGAGTTGGCTCAGGGTGAACTGCTGCATCAGGTTGGTCCGCGCCTCCTCGACGGACGCCGACTTGCGGATGGTGGCGATGACCTGGTCTAGATGGTCAAGCGCTATCTTCAAGCCGTCCAGGATATGCTCCCGCTCCTTAGCCTTGCGCAGGTCGTACTGGGAGCGCCGGGTGACGACCTCCTTACGGAAGTCGATGTAGTAGCGGAGGGTTTGGGGAAGGTTGATCACCCGGGGAGCGCCGTCAACCAGGGCCAGCATGTTGATGTAGAAGGCCGACTGCATGGCCGTGTGCTTGTAGAGGTTGTTCAGCACCTGCTCGGGGAAGGCCTCCCGCTTGAGCTCGATGACGACACGCATGCCTTCGCGATCGGACTCGTCTCGTACTTCAGAGATGCCTTCGATCTTCTTGTCGCGCGCCAGTTCCGCAATCTTTTGCACCAGGGCCGCCTTGTTCACCTGGAAGGGCAGTTCGGTGACGACGATCTGGGAGCGGTTGCCCTTGAGGTCTTCGATATCAGCCCGGGCGCGGACCACCACCCGGCCGCGGCCTGTGGCATAGGCGTTCTTGATGCCCTCCACACCCTGGATGATGCCTGCTGTGGGGAAGTCCGGCCCTTTCACGATGGCCAGCACGTCATCTAGGCCGGCATCAGGGTGGTCGATGAGATGGATGACGGCGCGGCAGACCTCGCTCAGGTTGTGGGGCGGTATGCTGGTCGCCATGCCCACGGCGATGCCGCTTGAGCCGTTCACCAGCAGGTTCGGGAGGCGCGCCGGCAGCACCACTGGCTCCATCAGGGAGCCGTCAAAGTTGGCGATGAAGTCGACGGTCTCCTTATCGATGTCAGCAAGCATCTCCACGGCAATGCGAGAGAGGCGGGCCTCCGTGTAGCGCATGGCCGCCGGTGGGTCGCCATCCACGCTCCCGAAGTTGCCCTGGCCGTCCACCAGTGGGTAGCGCATGGAGAAGTCCTGGGCCATGCGTACCAGGGCGTCATAGACGGGCGCGTCGCCGTGCGGGTGGTACTTGCCGAGGACTTCACCGACGATACGGGCGCTCTTCTTATGGGCGGAGTTGGGCCGCACGCCCAGCTCCTGCATGGCGTAGAGGATGCGCCGGTGTACCGGCTTCAAGCCGTCGCGCACGTCCGGAAGGGCTCGGGCCACAATAACGCTCATCGCGTAGTCCAGGTACGATGAGCGCATCTCCTCTTCAATGAAGATGTCGCGAATGTTGCCGGTGCTGGCTGTAGTCATATCTTCTCCCGGTGGGGGCTTCCTGGGCTCCCTCAAATCCTAGAGGAGCGATGGACACGCAAAACGGACACGAAACGCTGGTTGAGGAAGGAAACCTTCAGAGGCCTTGCCAGTCAAGGTATGGTGGTCCATTGCTCCAAACGAGAGATATTATAGGGACCGTCCTATGGAAATTGCTAGCTAAAACCGTAGCAGTTTGCGCCGATTCTGACAGGTCTGTGGTAGAAAGGCCTGACAAGTAGTAACTTATGACAAGTTAACCTTACGTTCCGCGTACTCGACGGCGTACCCTGCCAGGGCGTCGAACAGCTTGAGGAACTTGCGGTGCATGACGCCGCCCGGCTGGTAGTCTTCCAGCCGCTCCGGGTGCCACTGGACGCCCAAGACAAAACGGTGGGCGTGACTCTCCACCGCCTCGATGAGGCCGTCGCTGGGCGAGTAACACGTAGCGAGGAGGCCCTCGCCCAGCCGCGCCTGGTCGATACCCTGGTGGTGGCGGCTGTTCACCCACGGGAACCCCCCGTGCCCTTGCCCTACCACTGTCGCCAGCCGACTTCCTGGTGAAATGAACACCTCGTGGAAGATGGAGCGATTGCCGGCTTTCACGTCATGGCCTGGAACGTGCTGGAGAAGCTTCCCTCCAAACGCAATGTTCAAAAGCTGCATGCCCCGGCAGATGGCGAGCACCGGCATATCCCTCGACAACGCCTCGCCTACTAGGGCGAGTTCAAACCCATCGAACGCCGGATGGAGGGGGCCTGTTGTGGGCAGTCGCTCCTGGCCATACAACGCAGGATCAATGTCGGTCCCGCCGGGCAGCAACAGGCCATCCACGGTGTCCAGCAGCGGACGGATGTCGCGCGAAGGACCGGATGGGGTGAGCAGGCAGGACTGCGCGCCAGGCTTTTCGATGGCCTGCAGGTATTTCCGGACGTGCCCGCGCGGGGAAGCTGTGACGCCGATGACCGCCAAGGCTCAGGTCCAGTTGTTCCGCTCTCTCATTGAACGAGAGAAGAGCCAGCGGTCCTGCTTTTGGTCCAGCGACTGGCGGATGACAGCGAATAGGCCCTTGAGGAAAGGTGTGGACTCCACACGCCTCGGCGTGGGCTTTGCCGCTTGCACCTGGCGCCACTCCTCGGCCAGCGTGGGGAAGGAGGGAAGGAACGTGCGCTCGAAGTCCCGAATCTGGATGGAGGAAATGTCGCCATTGGTGGCGTCGTAACGAATGGTCATTTCGCCGGGTAGGGTTACGCTGTCGTTGCCGCTGAGCGTTGTGCGCAACACCAGGACATCATTCGCCCGGTCGTGGTACACCACCACGACCATGGTGTCCAGTTTGCCCACATTCGCGAAGGGGTAGCCCATCGCCTGCTTGGGCTGTTCCGCCACTGCTGAATTACCTGCCCCCGGCTGAGCTGCCATGCTCTTCGCCTCCATCCAAATGTTCCAGCTTATCATCATAGCCAAACCCCGACGCAGTTGCCAGGCCCCTGGCAGGCACGGCTACTTGATGAGGCGGCGTCGCATGAGGCGGAGGGCGACTGGGTAGAGGACGGCTGTGAGACCTGCGATGTAGAGTATCGACCACAGGAGATTCCAGGTGACGTCGCCGGTGACGAGCTGCCGGTTGGCTTCCGCCATATGGGTGAGGGGCAGCATCCAGGCGACAACCCGAGCGCCGAACGGCAGGTCGGACAGGGGGAAGAACACGCCGCTGAAAAAGAACATGGGAGTAACGAGCAAGCTGTAAAAGTAGCTGAACGACGATACGTGCGGTGCGACGGCGGTGTAGACCATCGCGAGCACGGCGCACAGCAACCCCTCCAGGAACACGATAGGCAGCACCAACAGCGCCAGCGGCGAGTCCACCCATCCCGGCACAGCGATGGCCACCAGCATTGCCAGGCCAGCCATCGTCGCTCGGGTTGCGCCCCACAGCAGCTCACCCGTCACCACCTCCTCGATCTGCACCGGCGTCACGATGATGGCGTCGAAGGTGCGCTGGATTTGCATGCGGACGAAGGTGCCCCAACTGCATTCGAATATGGCGCCGTACATGACATAGGTGCTGAGTAAGCCAGGCGCGATGAACTGGACGTAGCTCTGCCCATTCACCTCATCCACCAGCGCGCCTAGACCGTAACCCATCGCCAGCAGCACAATGAGTGGTTCGACGATGAAGCTAACGGTCTCCGTCCGCCACAGGCTCAGGTACACGTCCCGGTTGCGTTGCCAGACGCGGAGCGAAGCAGCCAGCGATACCACCCCGCTCATTCCTCGTGCTCCGTCTCCACGTCCAGGGTGCGGCCTGTGAGGCGAAGGAAGACGTCCTCCAAATTGGCCGGGCGCTGCGTCACCTCCAGACCGTCCAGCTTCCCATCCCCATCAAACACGTACAGCCTGTCGCCCAGGTCATACCACGTGACCCCTATCGACTGGAGCCGGGTAAGCACCCGTTGCTTGTCAGCCGAGGTCACGCGCAGTTCGCCGACGGTCGGGCCTACGCCACGGCGTACCACGTCGGCGGGTGTCCCTTCCACCAGAATGTCGCCTTTGTCCATAATGACCAGTCGGTCGCAGAGGTAGGCCGCCTCCTCCATATAATGTGTGCACAGGAGCAGGGTGGTACCATTCTGCTTGAGCGTGTTGAGTCGCTCCCAAACCATATGCCGTGCCTGTGGGTCCAAGCCGGTCGTGGGCTCATCCAGGATTATGAGCTTGGGCTGGTGCAGCAAGGCCCGGGCAATGAGCAGCCGCTTCCGCATGCCACCGGACAGCTCCTGGATACGGCTGTGCTGCCGCTCCTCTAGGGCGAAGAACCGCAGCGCTTCCCGCGCTCGCTGCTGGGCCTGCTCCGTGGACATGCCGAAGTAGCGGGCGTAGACGAGCAGGTTCTGAAGCGCCGTCAGGTCCGGGTCCAGGTTTTCCTCTTGCGGCACCAGGCCGATGGACGCCTTGATGCGGCGCCCTTCCTTAGCGACGTTCATACCGTTCACAAGCAACTCGCCGTCAGTGATTGGCGATGTGCAGGTGATCATTCTGATGGTGGAGGTCTTGCCCGCTCCGTTCGGCCCCAGGAAACCGAAGCACTCCTGAGCGGCGACGGCGAAGGTGATGCCGTCCACGGCCATCCGCTTGCCGTAACGCTTGACCAGGCCCTTGGCCTGGATGACGAGGGGGCGACCCTGTGGCGATGCCGGGTTGTCCTTCATAGATGGCTTGTATCTAACGCTTTCCTGTGCTGATGCTATAATCGGCGGGAGGGGGTTCCCATGGGGGCGCTAGCGGTCCGGGGACTGGCGGCGTGTTGTGCGGTCCTCGCCTTTGCCATTGTAGCATTCGCCCCCATATCGGCGAAGGACCGTCATGCTGTCCTTCTCACCGTCACCGGCATCATCGACCCCGTCACCGCTCGCTATGTGGAGCGCAGCGTCCGGCAGGCGGCTGACGACGGCGCTTCCCTCGTGGTGCTCCGCATCGACACACCAGGTGGCCTGGACAGCGCCATGCGGAAGATCGTTCAAAGCTTGCTCAATGCCAAGGTCCCCACGGTAGCCTATGTGAGTCCGAGCGGGAGCCGGGCTGCCTCCGCCGGCGTCTTCATCACCGGTGCTGCCCACGTGGCGGCCATGGCCCCCGGCACCAACCTGGGCGCTGCCCATCCCGTGGGCCTGGGCGAAGAGTTGCCGCAGACCCTTGCCGAGAAGGCCACCAATGACGCCGCCGCTCTGGCCCGCAGCATCGCCACCATACGGAGCCGCAACGCCCAGTGGTATGAGGACGCCGTGCGGCGCAGCGTGGCCGCCACCGCGGATGAGGCGGTGGACATGAACGTAGTGGACCTGGTGGCCCGCGATCTGGATGAGCTTCTGATGAAACTGGACGGAATGGTGGTCACCGTGGATGGGAAGCAGGTGACGTTGCAGACCGCTGATCTTGTCCTGCGCAGCAAAGGGATGCCTTTCCTTGAGCGCCTCCTGCACATCCTCGCCGACCCCAACATCGCTTTCATCCTCCTCTCCGTGGGCGGCCTGCTCATCCTGACGGAGGTGTTCCATCCCGGCATGGTCGCGCCGGGGGTCATTGGAGTCATTCTGCTGGTCTTGGCCTTTCTGGGCCTAGGCAGCCTCCCCATCAACTGGGCTGGTGTGGGGCTGCTCTTTCTAGGGGTGGGCCTGCTCGTTGCCGAACTATTTGTCACTGGTTTCGGCGTCCTCGGCATCTCCGGCATTGCGGCCTTTGTCGTTGGCGGTCTCCTCCTCTTCTCCCCGTTCAGTCCAGGAGCGCCCGCCGCGCCGGACGTTCAGATCAGCTTATGGGTGCTGGCGGGCATCACGTCTGTCATCACGCTGCTGTTCTTCGTCGTCTTCCAAGCGGCGGTGAACACGCGAAAACTCAGACCGGTGATGGTGGACGCGCGGCTTATCGGGCAGCATGGTTATGCCACCTCCGACCTGACACCCGCAGGCACGGTCAAGCTGCCGGGAGAGGAGTGGAGCGCCCGCGCGGCGGACGGCGAAAGCATCTATAATGGCGACGAAGTGGAAGTGGTGGAGGTCCAGGGCTTGGTCGTTACGGTCCGAAAAGTCCCCTAATACAGAGAGGAGATGACATGAACCGAGAGGCGAAAAGAAGCAACCCGTTCTTTCTGCTGCTGCTGCTGCCCCTGCTCCCGCTATGGCCCATCATGATCCGGGTGGTGCGCGAGTACGAGCGGCTAGTGGTCTTCCGGCTGGGCAAGCTCATCGGTGTGCGTGGCCCCGGCCTGATCATCCTGTTACCGGTCATCGACTCCGCCGTCCGGGTCGACCTGCGCGAAAACTTCGTGTCCATCCCGCACCAGACCGCCATCACGCAGGACAACGCGCCCATCTCCATCGATTTTCTCATCTACTGGCGGGTCTTCGATGTGCAGGACAGCGTGCTGCAAGTGGTGGACTTCGGCATGGCCGCCCAGGGCATCGCCACTACAACCCTGCGCGCCGTCATTGGCGACATCAAGCTGGACGACGTGCTGGCCAAGCGTGACCAGATCAACCAGGTGCTGCGGGTCAAGCTGGACGAGGTGACCCATCGCTGGGGCGTGAAGATCACCTCGGTGGAGATACGTGAGATCGTCCCGCCTCGCGAAATCCAAGAGGCGATGAACCGGCAGATGGCCGCCGAGCGCAACCGCCGCGCCATGGTGATAGAGGCGGAAGGCCAGCGTGCTTCTACCATCACGGTGGCGGAGGGCCAGAAGCAGGCCGCCATCCTGACGGCGGAGGGGCGAAAACAGGCGGATATTCTTACGGCGGAGGGCCAGAAGCAAGCCGAGGTCCTGCGAGCGGAAGGCTTCAGCGTAGCCCTGGACAAGATCTTCGCCGTGGCAAAGGGGGTGGATGAGAACACCATGAAGCTCCAGTACCTGGAGATGATGAAGGCGCTGGGCGGCAGTCCCGCCAGCAAGTTCATCTTTCCCATGGAGTTCACAGCTTTCTTCCGTTCCTTTGCGGACATGGCGCAGCGCTCCATGGGTGGCAGTAAATCGTCGTAGCAGTCAAAACGCGAGGGCGGGCACGTGTCCGCCCTCGGTCTAGGCCGATCTTATAGAACCTACGTACACAAACATTTGTCTTTTTACTGAGGAATGAATTCGGCGGGTAAAAGGACTTCTGAAGTGGTACTTAGTGGCTAAAACTCTTCCTCTTCTTCGGCCTCGGCCGCTCCCTTCGTCGCCTTGCCTTCCACACTGCTGAACTCCTCCTCCTCCTCCTCCCACTCCCGCTCGAACTCACGGCGGACCTCTTCGTCTTCTTCCTCTTCGCCCTCGCTGACCTCCTCATAAGTGGGCAACACGTCTGCCACGAGGCGCCGCAAGTCCTCCGGGCCGTGCGCCGGGAAGGACACCTTGCCGGCCTGGCTTGGGTGCTGAAAGACCTCTTTGATGATGATCTTGATGCTGCGCTCGCTGACCCGGGTGACGGCGGCGGCGTAGCGGTTGCCGCCTTGGAGCAATTTGATGAGCCGTAGCGCGATGCGCGGCTCCACCCTGCCCAGGTACACGCCGCTCGGCGTCTTGGCAATAAGCTCATTCTTTTGCGCCGCCAGGTCAACGGCGTCGCCGGCGTTCACCTGCGCCAACACTTTCGGTTGGGCGGGGCTGGCGAGCTCTGTCACCGTGGTCTTCCCCGTCTCTTCGATGAACAGGCTGGCCGGTGCCCGCTGCTCTTCCCCGCGCGGCGCCGCCTTCTTCTGCTGGCCCAGGTACTCAAGGCGCTGGAGGTTCTTCTTGGCGATGGCATTGTTGGGCGAGACCCGGATGGCCTTCTCAAAGGCCTCTTTCGCCTCGCGATAGCGGCCCAACTCCAAATAGGCCTTGCCCTGACGGTTGTAAGCCTCCACGTCTTCAGGGAACAGATCAAGGATGGCGGCATTGGCTGCCAAAGCCTCCTTCCACTTCCCCTGCATAGCAAAGGCTATGGCTTCCCGTTCCCGGTCTCGCCGCAGCCGTGCTTTGTCTTCCGCTTTATATACCATCATGTATCCGCCCTACTGGCGCTCCCCTTTCATTGCGCTGCACTTCTTTGATGGCGAGCCGCCTTCTAGAGATACAGCACAGTCAGTGCAAGTATTGAGGGCTCTCCTTTCTCCTTGCAAGAGCCTTTGGTGCTCTTTTACAACGATTTCGCCGCAAGAGTGTTAGCTCTATTACGGCCTTTCAGCATCCTCGGATTCCTCCGGGTGGCGGTTTGGTCCTTACTGTCTTCTGATTTCCACAGTCTCGCGCCCTTTCCAAGAAGCGCTCCAGAATACCATAGAGCATTTCCCAGCGCCAGGGGTACGTGTCATGTCTGCAGGCAGGGGACGAGGAGCAAGCGTCAAGGGACGAAAAGCAGGACAAGGAGGAGAGTGAACAGGCTATCCCGGCAGGGTTGACTCACCCACGGGTCTGCTGGGGCGCGCTCTGTCAGCGGCACGATGGCGCCAGCGCATTTCTGGAACGCGCAGCAGGGCTTCTCCCACAATGCGCCCGGACATCTTGGACCGGCCCCGCGAACGGTCCGGGAAGGCGATGGGGATCTCCAGCACCTTGAGGCCCGCCCTCTGGCAAAGGTAGGCCATCTCCACTTGGAAGGCGAAGCCCTGGCTGCGCACGGCGCTGAGGTCCAGACGTTCCAGCGCCGCCCGGCGGAAGCACTTGAAGCCAGACGTGGCGTCCTTCACCGTGAGTCCGCCCACCCAGCGACAGTAGTCGTTGCCCAGGTGGCTCAGCAGACGGCGGGTCGCGCCCCAGCGCAGGTCAGTCGACCCGCCACGCACATAGCGCGAACCGACGACCACATCGTAGTCGAGGGCGTGGCGCAGGAGACCGGGGACATAGTGCGGTTGGTGCGAGAGGTCGGCGTCCATCTGCACAACGAAATCGGCGCCGTCCTTCAGCGCCCGTTGGAATCCGCTGACATAAGCGGTGCCCAGGCCCATCTTGCCCGCCCGGTGCATCACCTGGACGCGCCCGCGGTGCTTCCAGGCCAAGCGTTCCGCCACCTCGCCTGTCCCGTCCGGTGAATGGTCGTCAACGATGAGTAGTCGCAGGTCAGGCAGATTGAGCGCAAAAAGCCGCTCCACCAGATGCGGCAGGTTCGGCGCCTCGTTATAGGTTGGGACAACGACCGTCTGCATCGGCCCCTCGTGTACGTACCCCTAGAGGTTGCCCTGGGACTTGAGGACCTTGTGCTCCTTCATGGTGCAGCGGTCCATGACCACGTCAAGGCCAGCCACCTGGGCTTTCCTCGCCGCACCTTCATGCACGATTCCTTCCTGCATCCATACCACGCGAGCGCCCTTAGCTATAGCCTCATCTACGATGGGCGGCACATCCTCCACGCGGCGGAAGATATCTACCATATCCACGTACTCGGGTATGGCGCTTAAGCTGGGGTACGACTTCTCTCCAAGCACTTCGGGTATGGTGGGATTGACCGGAATGACCCGATAGCCCTGCTGCTGCAAATACAGGCCAACGCCGTAGCTGGGCCGTTCGGGGTTTGGAGAGAGGCCCACGATGGCGATGTTCTTGGACTGCTTGAGGATTTGTTCGATGCTCCGCACGGTGACACGCCTTCTACGGTAAGTGTAACAGCCAGCGGGTCACCCGCCAAGGGAATAATGACGGAGACTCGGCCCTTATGGGGCCATGAGATGGCGACAGATTTACTCGGACTGTCTTTTGCCTCGGGGGCGTCTAGCTCCCGACTTCTCGTCCCTGGAAGGAGCGCCTGCCGCGCCCTCTCCGTACTCGCGCAGGCCCTTTGCCAGGTCCTGGAGCTGCTTTTGCACCAGGAACCCGATCGTGCCCTCTTCATACGAGCCATCGTCTCGCGGTTGGCCCATCTTCATGCCAGTCAACAGTTCCATCCCTTCGTCGATGGTGGAGACCGCATAGATATGGAACTTGCCGTTGGTCACTGCGTCCACCAGATCTTCCCGAAGCATGAGGTGGGCCGCGTTGCTGGCGGGGATGAGGACGCCTTGGTCGCCGGACAGACCTTTCACCCGGCACACGTCAAAGAAACCTTCGATTTTCTGGTTCACGCCACCGATGGCTTGTACTCTGCCCTTCTGGTCCACTGACCCGGTGACGGCCAGGCTCTGCTTCACCGGCATATCAGCCAGTCGCGACAGCAGCGCATAGAGCTCTGTGCTGGAGGCGCTGTCGCCCTCCACGCCTTCGTAGCTCTGCTCGAACACCAGCCGTGCCGAGAGAGAAAGAGGCACCGAGTGGGCGAAGCGGTCCGACAGGTAGCCGCTCAGGATAAGCACGCCCTTGGTATGAATGGGACCACCCAACTCCGCCTCCCGCTCGATGTCGATCACGCCGTCACGCCCGGGCGTCACGCTGGCGGTGATGCGGTTGGGCCGCCCGAAAGAAAAGTCGCCCATGTCAATGACGGCGAGGCCGTTGACTTGCCCGACGACGGCACCGTCCGTCTGCACGTGCAGCACGTCCTGGGTGATAAGCTCGGTGATGCGCTCCTGTATAAGATTGGATCGGTACTCCTTGTGCTCTATCGCTTTCCGCACGTCCTGGCCGCGAATAACATCCGATCCCGCCTGCTCGGCCCAGTGGTCCGCCTCCCGCACCATGTTGGTGATGACGGCGAATCGTGTGGACAGTTTGTCTTGCCGCTCCGCCAGTCGGGAGCTGTGCTCCAGCACCTTGGCCACGCCCGATGCGTCCAGGTGCCTGAGGTTATGCTTTTCTCGAATCAGGGAGAGGAAAGCGACATAGTCTTTGATCTGCTCAGCGGTAGCGGCCATCTGACTGTCGAAGTCTGCCCGCACTCGAAACAGTTCGTTGAACTCCGGCTCAACTTGCTGGAGCAGCGAGTAGATGAGCGGCGTCCCGATGATGACGACCTTGACGCTGAGAGGAACAGGCTCCGGGATAAGGCTCTTGGTGGTCGGGAAGCCCATCCGCTCGCCGACTTCTTCAATCTCGATCTTGGACTCACGGAGGCAACGTTTCAGGCCTTCCCAGGAGAACGGAGCGCGGAAGAGGTCTTCCGCTCGCACCACCAGGTATCCGCCATTGGCCCGGTGCAAAGCGCCTGGGCGGACCATGGTGAAGTCTGTATGGAGAGCGCCGTAGATGCTCTCCTTTTCAATACGGCCAAAAAGATTGTTGTAGGTGGGGTTGAACTCCAGGACCACCGGCGCGCCCTTGCAGCCCGAGTTATCCACCAGCAGATTGGCCTGGTATTTTCGCAGCCCCTGTTCGGCCAGCCAGGGTGGGACAGGAACGGGAACGTTGGCTGCCTGTGCTTGAGGCTGGAACTGTTCCACATTCTCCAACATGTCGGCCTGCGTATCTTCCAGGTGCTTCACCACCTCGGCCAAGCCCTGGTATTTTTCCTTTAGCTCCTCCACCAAGTGGCCCAGCGCATAGAGAGACGCCTCCCGTTTCAGTTTCTCCATCGTCTCTTGGGCCTGCTTGTCCAGGCGCCGGAACTCCCGCAACGCCTGCTTGACCTGCTCTTCCAGGACCACCTTCCGGCGCTCCAGGGCATCCCGCTCGCGGGCGTTCAGGGCCTCCATCTGCTCCTCTGTGGCTGGTTTCCCGCCGATAAGGGCAACTAGAAAGATCCCCATGGGGGTGCCCTGGATGGCGAACCCGTGCTGCAGCGCCACCTGGTTGAGCCGCTCCAGGATGGTCTCCTTGTGGCGATTGGCCTCTTCCGCGATGGACTCCCGCTTGTGGCGGTAGGCATCGCTTTCGAAAATGGTTAAAATCGCCCGCTGGGCCTGCTCCACCAGGTGCTTGAAGTCCTTCTGGAGTTCGCGGCCTAGACCGCAGGGCAGACGCAAGGCCTTGGGCCGGTAGGGGTCTTGGAAGTTGTGGACATAGCACCAATCAGAGGGGGGTGACTTCTTCGCCGCTTCTGCCTCCAGGAACGCCTTCACTGCTGTCGTCTTGCCCGTGCCCAGGGGGCCGGAAACGTACATGTTATAGCCGCTGTCCAGCATCCCCAGCCCGAACTGCAAGGCCTCAAGCGCACGCTGCTGGCCGATGATGCCGTCCAGGGGCTTCACGTTCGCCGTGCCCTGGACTTCCTTTTGGCTGGAGCTATATACCTTCCGGACCTGTTGAGCGGTCAGTTTTTGCATGTCCGCGCCTCAATGTTTCTTGGATTGGGCGTGCTATGTTCCATGCACTCTTCCTTAAGGATGGCACGGGAACAGCGGCGCCGTCAACGCCGCTGTTCGGGTCAGCTCTCCTCCGCCAGCCCAAACGCCTTGTGGAGGGCCAGGACCGCCGGCTTCACTTTGCCTTCGTCGATGAGACAGGTGATGCGAATCTCGGACGTGGTGATGAGTTCGATGTTGATGCCAGACTCATACATGGTACGGAACATGGTGGCGGCGGCGCCGGGCGTGTTCTGCATCCCGGACCCGACAATGCTTACCTTGGCCATCCGCTTGTCGCCCACCACTCCCGTAGCGCCGATGCCCTTGCTCGCCGGCTCCGCCACCTTCAGCGCCCGCTCCAGATCGCGGCGGGATACTGTGAAGGTCAGGTCTGTCACACCGTGAACGCTGGCGTTCTGCACGATGGTATCCACACTGACGCCGGCCTGGGCCAGCGGCTCGAAGATAGCGCTGGCGATGCCGGGCCGGTCTGGGACACCGGTGACCGTCACCTTCGCCACGTCCAGGTCATGGGCAATACCGCGTACCTTGTTCTTCGCTTCCATTGCAGCGCCTCCATGAATCAACGTGCCGGGGGCCTCCACGAAGCTTGAGGCCACCAGTATCGGCATGCTATAGACTTCGCCGAGCTCTACCGCGCGGGGGTGCATCACCTTGGCCCCGTACACGGCTAGTTCCATCATCTCTTCGTAGCCCACCTCAGGCACCATGCGGGCGCCCGGCACCAGCCGGGGGTCGGCGGTGTACACGCCCTGCACATCCGTGTAAATCTCGCACCGCTCCGCCTTTAGGGCTACGGCTAGGGCTACCGCCGTCGTGTCCGACCCGCCCCGGCCCAGGGTGGTGAAGTCCATAGTGGGCGTCAGGCCCTGGAACCCTGTCACTACCACGACCTTGCCCGACTCCAGCTCTTGTAGCGTCCGCGTTGTATCCACGCTGGTGATCATCGCCTGGCCGTGGGCGTCATCTGCCTTGATGCCGGCCTGCAGCGCCGTCAAGCTGATGGCGGGTCTGCCCAGCTTCTCCAGCGCCATTGCCAGGAGGCTGGCTGAAATCATCTCCCCGGTGACGAGGAGGGCATCCATCTCCCGGACATTGGGATGCTGGTTCACCTTATCGGCCAGGTCCTGGAGTTCGTCCGTCGTGTCACCCATGGCGGAGACCACCACCACTACCTGATGGCCCTTGTCCGCGGTGGCCGCCACCCGTTTAGCGACCGCGTGCATCCGCTCAGGCGTGGCTATAGAGGAACCGCCATATTTCTGCACCACAATGTTCATAGCGCTCACCGTTCGTTCGCTTTCACGCCGCTTCTATGACCTCGGCCCCCTTGAGAGCCGCGCTGACAATCCTCGCCTCTCCCTTCACACCCTCCTTGTGCGCTGCCTGGGCCATCGCCTGGGCCACCTCTTCGGCTTGTGCGTTCACCATCGCCGCGATGGTAGACCCGGCGCCGGAGAGGAACGCCCCCAGCGCCCCCGCCTCCCGCGCCGCCGCGATGATGTGGGGCATCGCCGGAAACAGCGACTGCCGTGGGGGCTGGTGCACCTGGTCTTGGGTGGCGACACTTAGCAACTCCGTCCGACCTGTTGCCAAGGCGTTGACCAGCAGCGCCGTCCGCGACGTGTTAAACACGAGCACATCCCTCGGGACGTGGCGGGGCAGCACCGCCCGCGCCTTCTTCGTGGGCATGGTGAAGTCGGGGATGAACAGCACGAACCGCAAGCTGGCCGGCAATGGCACCGACGTGACCAGCCACTTTCCCTGGTCTTGCACGCAAAGCTGGCACCCTCCGAACAGGGCCGGGGCCGCGTTGTCCGGGTGCCCCTCCGTCGCGGCGGCCAGCGGCAGCAGGTCCTTCGCTGAAAGAAGCGAACCCGCCAGGGCGTTGGCCGCCACGAGCCCGGCCACCACCGCCGCCGCGCTGCTGCCCAGGCCGCGCAGCAACGGTATGGTGTTTGTGCATTGTAGCGAGAGGGTGGGAATGGGCCGGCCCAGGTGATTGTACAGTTGCTCTATCGCCTGGTAGACCCGGTGCTGCGCCGAGGTGGGGAGCCGCTCCGCCCCTTCGCCCATGTTCACGATGCGCATTTCCGGGGAGAGCGCCGCCGTCACCTGGTTGTGCATGTCCAGCGCGATGCCCATACAGTCAAATGCCGGCCCCAGATTGGCGGTGGTGGCCGGCACCCGCACTGTTACCCGGTGAGGACTCATACAGCAGAAGACGCCTGGCGAAAATCGTTCCAAGTATAGCACCGGCCATGTGCTGCCACCACACAGCTTTCCCATGCCCGCGCGGCCTCGCTCTTCCCTGGTGCCAGCGGTGAGCGGTCAGTATAATGGGGCGTGCGGGGCGTAGCGCAGGGGTAGCGCGCAGCGTTCGGGACGCTGAGGTCGCTGGTTCAAATCCAGTCGCCCCGACCACCTTTTCCCTCTTGTCTGTTGCGAGTTGCGTAGTGGACTGACCTCTTAACAAGGCGATGAAATTCAAACTGTGGGGACGTTCTCAATAATCAGTCCTTGAGGTTGGCCCAGGAGAGACGTTCATGGTCAGATGCATTGACTGCGGGATTTGCGCATTCTACGTTGATCTCGGCAAAGGTCTGACATGGCATGAGATGGACCATCCCACGCGGCACGCTTTCCTCCAGAATCAGCAATACGACCCTCCTGGACAGAACCCTGGTACTGGCAATTGGGACCGATTGGCGTGCGCTAAATATCTTCACGAGTGGGCAGAGTGGAACGATGGTGCCCCTTCAGTCGACGCCCTGAGAGAAGCCCTCACGAAGGAACGGGACTGCGACGGGTTCGATAAGTACGCGGCAGGGTATACGCCACAACATACGACATTTACGCAGTCCGTCGTTTTGGAAGAAGTCAAATACGACATTTTCCTAAGCCACTCCAGCCTAGACGATGACCTGTGCAAAGACATCACTGGCCTTCTTGAGAACAGCGGCCTCCGGGTGTTTGCGACGCCAACCAGCATTCCGACTGGGAAGTGGGAGGAACAGATAGAAGACGCCCTAAAAAACGCCTCCACCGTCTGGGTTCTTTTAACACCCAACGCCATGTCGCAAAGCGTATGGACCCATCATGAGTTCGGATACTTTTATGGGTTCAGGCACGGCAGAGACATTGACCACCAAGGGCATAATTGCCGGTTCCTGTACTCAGACCCCTCCCACCTGAAAGGCTTGTATGACCATATCATGGGGAGCCTGGTGACCTCATTTGAGGATCCCGTGTACCTTGCTCAGGTTATTGCGGCTAAGCACGGCAAGGCTCTCAGCATTCCGCCAAAATGGGTTCCTAGGCGTTATCCTGCCCCTCCACAAACACAGACCCCTTGGATAGTCCGGGCTGGAGGCCCAGAATTTCGACTTAATCCGGGCTTCAAAAGGGAATTGGTACTTGATTGCTCGTTCAAAATAACGGCGCAGACACAGCCTGGGGGGGGTCGAGTATCGGTGGCTTGGTGTCGGCACGGATACGGAATGGGCAACACCCATGCCGGATAACCGACCAGGACATTTCCAGATGAAAGACATTGGCCTACACCCTGACTCGAAGCTGAAAGAAAATGTCATCACGCTTGAGATACGGTTCTGGTTAGAAGATGGGAAGCAACACGGTGGGCGGTGGAAGTGGCCTCTCGCGCCGAAAGGAGATGGAGCCTGGGAACTAAATCCGGAATTGGGCAGTCATGTTTTCCAGCCTCGCGATGGTGATTGGTGGTAACGGATAATTGCGTCGTGAGCACGTCCAGCGGGGGTGCCCCGTTTCAAAACTGCCCTGCCAAGTGGAAGGGGACATGGCCTACTGGCGTTGACGGCCCGTTTTCGAAGGGCCTAGTGTTCAAGCCTAGCCCCCGGCGCGTGGATGTAAGATAACACTAGCCAACCATAGGGTGGTGCGCTGTATGGAAAAGACGCAGCCTCAGGACAGAGAGGGACACTTCCGGGTCGACAGCTATAAGTTCTGTCCCGCCGCGCGCGAGTCCTATCAGCGGTTCCCCGAGCAGCCCGGCGTTGTGCCGCCGGCGCCTGTGCGCGTGCCGCCCGCCAGGGC
>JACPQI010000156.1 GCA_016190545.1 Chloroflexota bacterium | reverse complement strand
TGAAAGAAACTGGTCGGGGCGCTGGGATTTGAACCCAGGACCCCTAGCACCCCATGCTAGTGCGCTACCGGGCTGCGCTACGCCCCGACCCGCACACCATCCTACCATCAGCGTGTAGCTGGCGCAAGGTTGCCACGTAGGGGCGAACGGACGCGCGCTCCTTGCGCTTCTTCACCTGTCAGCGGGTCAGGCCCTGTGCGATTTTCTGGGCGGGCGTGAGGTGGGTGATGGGTGACGCGCCGCGGGCGGGCGCGCCCCCAGGGACTCGTTCCCCGAGGGCCTGGGCCTGGACCTGCCGCCGCACTTGGGCTACCACCTCGCGGGCGACGCCCAGGCTGGCCTCCACCTCCTCGATGGTATCGCCCCGCACCACGTCGGCGGGAAGGTCGGGCGCAACGGCGAGAGCGGCGGCGCGGTAGCTGGCGACGGCCCGGGCGAGTTGCTCGCGCAGCGCCGTGACCGTCTGGTCGCGCTCGGCCAGTTGCGCCTGCGCTGTCCGCAGTTCTATCTGGACAGTCTCGAGGCGCTGGGCATCCTGCGAGGACACAACAGGTTCAGCCGGGGTTTCAGGGGTAACTGGAGAATCGGTCGGCATTGCGGAGGGCGGGGCGTCGGGTTCACGTGTGGCGCTCATAGGTTGCTCCTTGGTGGTGTGCCACCAGGGTACGAGGCGAAGGGTGGAGAAGACAAGGTGTGGATGTCACAATCGCTTGGCTGCGGGAAGCTGATGGCCTATACTGGGCCGGTGAGCAAGTCCTTCACGTCAGGGCGAGTGAGTGAGCCCTGCCCTGCGCAGTCTGTGCGTCGCGCCTCAAGGGACGGGAAGGTCACTGGTAAGCGTTGACTGCGTCACCGGAACGTCGAGATACGCTCCATGCTGAGGGACGCCAAATAGCGGCCCTGCGCTCCCTCTACAACTCCAACTTCCGCTTCTATTTCTTCAACGTCCTTTGCAGCTTTGGGGGCTATCAGATGCACCTGGTGGCCCGGGCCTACCTAGCCACCGTGCTCACCGACTCTCCCCTGCTGGTGACGGTCGTGACCGGCAGCTTCTGGCTCCCCACCCTCCTGGTGTCACCCTTGGCCGGTGTCCTGGGCGATCGCGTCAATCGGAAGGCGCTGAACATCGTGGAGGACGTGACCGCAATTCTTCTCTATATCTGTCTTACCGTGCTGCTGGTCTTTGACCTCATAGGCATATGGTCGCTTTTTGGTTTCTCTATAGCGCTGGGCACGGCGTATGGCCTGGGAACGCCGGCGCGGCAAGCCCTGCTGATGAACGTCATCAAACGGGAGGAGATGACCAACGGCATGGCACTCAACGCGATGGTGTTCAATGGCGCGCAGATTGGCGGGCCTGCCCTTGCGGGCTTGCTCATCGGGGCTTTTAGCATTGAGGTGACGTTCGCCATCGCCATCGCCGTGGCGGCCCTGGGGGTGCTGTCCCTTCTCTTTGTTCGTGCTGGCAGGCCGGCGCAGATGGCTCGGGAGCCTGCCCTCACGACGTTGATGGAAGGGGTCAAGTACGTGCGCGCTCGGCCCGTCCTCCTGGGTCTTACCATCAGCTTTCTCCTCGCTGCGCTCTTTCTATGGCCCTTTCAAAGCGTCTTGCCTCTTATGGCCCGGGATGTACTGTCCGTGGGTCCGCAGAAGATGGGGTTTCTCTACACGGCGGCCGGCGTAGGGGCCCTGCTGGGCTCCTCTACCTTGGCGTTCTTGGGCGACCGTAAAGGGCTGGCGCCAGCGATGCTCGTCACCGCAGTGACGGCTGGCCTGGCAATGATACTGCTGGGCTTATTCGAGTCCTACGCCATCGCACTGGCTGTCCTGTGCTTCTTGGGGTTTTCCGTCCAGTTGTCCCAGACCATTGGCTACACCTTCACCCAGGGCCTGGTGGCCGACCGGCTTCGTGCCCGCGTCCTTGCAGTGAGGATGACCATGTTAGGCGTGAGGCCCGTAGGTGAGGTAACTATGGGCGGCATCGCCCAGGCGGTAAACGTACCTGCTGCGTTTTGGGTAGCGGGGATGGCCTACCTGGCGCTGCTCGTAGTCTTGTATGTATGGGTGCGCAGCTTGTTGTGGGTCATGTTGCCAAAAGAGGCCCCGACGGACTAGAGCTACGCGGAGGGATGCCGAGGGAATGACGAAGGGGCGGGCCTTTAGCCCGCCCCTTCGTCATTCTGCGAATCGTAGTTTAAGCGTCGTAGTAGAGGAAGAACTCGTAGGGGTGCGGGCGCAGGCGGACAGCGTCCACTTCTTTCTTGGCCTTGTAATCAAGCCAGGTCTCGATGATGTCCTTGGTGAAAACGCCGCCGCGTAGGAGAAACTGGTGGTCCTTCTCCAAGGCTGCCAGGGCCTGCTCCAGGCTGCCAGGCACCTGCGGGATGCCTTTCTTCTCATCGTCGGACAACTCATAGATGTCCTTCTCGATAGGCTTGCCGGGATCGATCTTGTTGGCGATGCCGTCCAAGCCGGCCATGAGCATGGCGGCGAAGGCGAGGTACGGGTTGCAGGTGGGATCCGGCGGGCGGAACTCCAGACGCTTGGCCTTGGGATCGGCGAAGTACATAGGGATACGGATGGCGGCGCTGCGGTTGCGGGCTGAATAGGCCAGGTTGACCGGGGCTTCATAGCCGGGTACCAGGCGGCGGTAGGAGTTGGTGGTGGGAGCGGCGAACGCGAGGATGGCGTGGCCGTGCTTGATGAGGCCGCCGATATACCAGAGGGCGGTCTGGCTGAGACCGGCATAGCCCTCCGCGCCGTAGAACTGGTTCTGGCCGTTCTTCCACAGGCTCTGGTGGGTGTGCATGCCGGAGCCGTTGTCTTGGAACAGAGGCTTGGGCATGAAGGTGGCGGTCATGCCGTGCTCCCGGGCCACGTTCTTGATCACGTATTTATACGTCATCACCCAGTCCGCCATCTTGGTGAGAGGGCCGTACCGCAAGTCGATTTCCGCCTGACCGGCTGTGGCAACCTCGTGGTGGTGCTTCTCCACCTGGATGCCGAACTGATGGAGTCGCAGACTCATTTCCGAGCGGATATCCTGGAAGGTGTCTATGGGCGGGACTGGGAAGTAGCCCTCCTTGTAACGGGGCCGGTACGCCAGGTTCTTCTGCTCGTCCTTGCCGGCGTTCCACACGCCCTCATCGGAGTCGATGAAGTAATAGCCGCTGTGGGTGGTCTGGTCGAAGCGGGCGCTGTTGAAGACGAAGAACTCCAGCTCCGGTCCCCAATAGCTGATATCGGCGACGCCGCTGGCCTTGAGATGACCCTCCGCCTTCTGGGCGATATAACGCGGGTCACGCTGGTAGGGTTTCCCACTCGAAGGGTCCACCACGTTGCCGATCATGCTCAGGGTGGGGACTTTGAACGTAGTGTCTATGGCAGCCGTGGTAGGGTCCGGGACCAGGAGCATGTCGCTCTCCTGGATGTGCTGGAAGCCCCTGATGCTGGAGCCGTCAAAACCGGTGCCCTTCTTGAAGAGGTTCTCATCCATCTCTTCCACAGGGAGGGTGAAGTGCTGCCAGGTGCCCGGCAGATCGGTGAACTTGAGGTCCACCATCTGGATGCCGTTTTCCCTGGCAAAGGCCATCACTTCTTGGGCGGTGTTCAGCGCCACAGGCTTTTTCTCCACTGAGCTTTCCTCCTTACGATCTCGCCAGCTTGTCGTTAGATGGCTTTCTGTCCCCGCTCTCCTGTGCGGATGCGGATGGCTTCGTCGATGGTGTGGATGAAGATCTTGCCGTCGCCGATGGAGCCGCTACGCGCGGCGCCGATGATGGCGTCCACCACGCGCTCCACCATATCATCTGGCACCACCACCTCCAGTTTGGCTTTGGCCAGGAACTCTACCTTATATTCGGCGCCTTTGTATGCTTCCGGCTGGCCTTTTTGCCGCCCGAATCCCCGGATTTCTGTCAGGGTCAGACCTTGAATGCCAGCTTTGACCAGGGCGTTTTTCACTTGCTCAACACGGGCAGGGCGGACGATAGCTTCAATCTTTTTCACCGGGATGGACCTCCAGATAGGCGGGTGGGAAATCCGCACTCATTATACTCTGTAGCGCCGGAGATTTCCCATTGCCCTGAGCCTGGCGGTCTGTATTCACATCAATGAGCTTACCAGGAGCGTGTTACCTCCTCATTGCGCCCACGTTACGGTCTGGTAACAGGCTAGAGGGCGTCCTCACCTTGCTCCCCAGTACGGACACGGACCACGCGCGACACAGGGCTGACGAAGATCTTGCCATCGCCGATGTTGCCGGTGTGAGCCGCCTTTATGATGGCGTCGATCGCTTTGTCGACTTCGCTGTCCTTCACCACCACTTCGATTTTCACCTTGGGCAGGATATCAATGTTGACCTGCTCGCCGCCGCGGCCCATGTGGACCACGCCTTTCTGTTTGCCGCGGCCGGTCACGTGGCAGATATTGAGGCCAACGAAGCCTGCGGCGTCCAGGGCCTCTTTGACATCGTTGAGCTTCTCGGGCCGGACAATCGCCTCGACTTTGTTCACGCGCGCCCCCCTTCAGTGATCACTCGGTGGTTGCCCACACGGCAGCCTTCCGGCCCCTCCACCATACCAGAGGTAGGGAGAGCGCCTCAAGTCGCGCTGCCTAGGCCTGGGACTACTGCTTGCTTTTGGCCATGCGCTCGCGGGCGGGCTGGACGATGGCCCAGCTCAGGACCATAACCAGGAATGCGATGGCGCTTAGTGTTCCGAGCATGATACCCCTCCTTACCTGTTCTTAATTGCGAATTGTGCTCTAAGGCTCCAATACGTAGGCCGGCTCCCCATGCTGGGAGCGGTCCAGTCCGATCTCTTCCTCTTCCGGTTTGACAGCCAGGCCCATGACCTTGTCCAGTACCTTGAGGATGACGAAGGTCATGACCAAGGTGTAGCCCATTACAGCGAAGGAGGCGAGGGCTTGGGTGCCGAGTTGCTTGGGATCGCCGTAGTAGAGGCCGTTCTTGCCAGCCGCATTGATGGCTAGGGTGGCGAGGATGCCGGTGGCCAGGGCGCCCCACAGCCCACCGATGCCGTGGACGGCCCACACGTCCAAGCTATCGTCAATTTTCCATACTCTGGCGCGGAACCAGAGCGCGACGTAGCAGAAGACGCCAGCACCCAGGCCCACGATGAGGGCGCCCATAGGCTGGACGAAGCCCGAGGCTGGCGTGATGGCTACCAGCCCCGCCACAGCGCCGGCGGCGGCCCCGATGACGCTCGCCTTGCCGGTCTGGATCCAGCTCAAGGTCATCCAGGTGGTGGCGGCCATCGCCGTGGCGATGTGGGTGTTGACGAAGGCGCTGGTGGCGAGGGCCCCAGAGCCCAGGGCGCTGCCAGCGTTGAACCCGAACCAGCCGAACCAGAGCAGGCTCGCGCCAAGGACGATATACGTGACGTTGTGAGGCTCCATGGAAAGCTGGCCCAAGCCCAGGCGTTTGCGGAAGACCAGGGCGGCGGCCAGTGCGGCGAAGCCGGCGTTAATATGGACCACGGTGCCGCCCGCAAAGTCGATGGCGCCCTTGTCTCGGAGCCAGCCACCTGGAGCCCATACCCAGTGGGCTATGGGATCGTACACCACGGTCGCCCAGATGACGGTGAAGACGAG
>JACPQI010000157.1 GCA_016190545.1 Chloroflexota bacterium | reverse complement strand
GGGGCCGTTGCGGTGCTTGGACACCAGGATCTGGGCGATGTTCTTGGGATAGCGCTTCCCAGGGTTTAGCTTCTGCCACTGGGCCTCGTCCTGGTACTTATCCTCGCGGTAGATGAACATGACCACGTCCGCATCCTGCTCGATGCTGCCGCTCTCACTGAGGTCGGCGAGCTGGGGGATGTGAGGTGTGCGCTGCTCGACGGCGCGGCTGAGTTGGGAGAGGGCGAGGACGGGCACGTTGAGGTCGCGGGCCAAGCCCTTGATGGAGCGTGAGACCTCGCTGATTTCCTGGACGCGGTTGTCGCCTCGGCTGGTGACGGAGCCGCTCATGAGCTGCATATAGTCGAGGATGATGAGGTCGAGGCCCTTCTGCTCCAGCGAGAGGCGCCTTGCCTTGCTGCGCATGTCGATGGGCCGCAAGACGGGTGAGTCGTCAATCCAGATGCCAAGCTCCGAAAGCTCGCCGATGGCCTGGTCCACCTTACTGTGCTCCCGCTCATTGAGGTGGCCGGTGCGCAACCGGTGGGTGTTGATGCCGGAGTGCATGGCAATGAGGCGGTCGGCGAGCTGCTCTCGCCCCATCTCCATGCTGAAGACGGCGATGCGGGCCTTGTGGTGCAGCGCCGCTTGCCGGGCGATGGTGAGGGCGAAGGAGCTCTTGCCCATGCTGGGCCGGGCGGCGATGACGATCATGTCCGAGCGCTGGAGGCCCTGCCCCAACAGCTTGTCAAGGTCGATGAAGCTGGAGGGCAGGGCCTCCAGCGCCCCAACGCCCTGGCCTTCGGCGGGGGTCTCCCGGTAGTAGCGCTCCAAGACGGTGCTGAGAGCGACGAAGTCGCGCTGGGCCTCGCCGACGCGGAGGCGGTACAGCATCTCCTCGGCGGCGCGAATGGCCTCGTCCACGTCGGCGGGGGCTTCATAGCCCAGGGTCTCGATGCGGCGGGCCGTTTCGATGAGACGGCGTAGGGTGGCGCTGCGGTGGACGAGCCGCGAATAGTGCTCGATGTGGACGGAGGTGGGGACGGTGGCGATGAGCTGGCTCAGGAAGGCGGGCCCGCCGACCGCCTCCAACTTGCCGCGCCGCGACAGCTCGCTCGCCAGGGTGCGCTGGTCGATGGGTTGGCTGCGGTCGTAGAGGTCGAGGCAGGCCTCGAAGCACCAGCGGTGCTTTTCGCGGGAGAAGTCCTCCGGCTTGAGGAAGTAGGCGATCTTGCTCAGCGCCTGGCCATCCAGCAGGAGGGACCCCAGCACCGCCTCCTCCGCCTCCAACTCCTGGGGCGGGATGCGCTCCGCCAGCATTTAGGCACCTTTCACTACAGTGGTCAGAGTTCGACGTTGCTCAGGACAAGCCTTCGATGTTGACTGTTACCTTGACGACGCGGTTGGGGCCGAGGCGCACCTGCACCTCATGGGAGCCGACTTCTTTGAGAGGCTCATCCAGCTCCACGCGACGCTTGTCGAGGTCGTAGCCGGCGATCTTGGCGAGTTCGGCGGCGACGTCGGCGTTGGTAACGGAGCCGTAGAGGGTGCCGCCGGGGCCGGCCTTGACCTGAAGGGTGACGGAAGCGCCGTTGATCTTATCGGCGACGGCCTGGAGTTCGGACTCTTCCTTGGCCAGCTTGCGCTCCGCCGACTTCTTGATCTGGTCGACGCGGTTGAGCTCGTGGTCGGTGGCGAGGACGGCGAGGCCGCGCGGGATGAGGTAGTTGCGGGCGTAGCCCTCCGCCACGTTTTTCACATCGCCGGGGCGGCCCAGGCGAGGGATGTCTTGGAGCAGTACGACTTTCATGGGGCGGTGTGTCCTCCTTCGGCGGCCATTATAGCATCGTGGGAGCAGCCTTCACCCCCTCGGTCCCCCTCCCGAGAAGCAAGGGGGAGGGAAAAGAGGAGGATGGGGGACATCCCCATTCCCCCGTCAGAGGGAGTTCCCTCTGAACTCCTCTAGGGCGGGTGGTGTGCGACGGCCTGCGTTTGATTGTTTTGCGGAGCCAGATACGCTTTTTGATTGTGGCGTTTTTTCGTAAGCCCATCCGAATCTGCATTATGTGGAGACAAATAGGGAGGGGACTGATTGTTTTTCGTGATATGGCGCTCATGTTTTGCTCCGCTGGTTCCCTTGATCTGCTCGGCTGAGGGCAGGGCTTATTTACGCCTACGGTGGAGACTGGGCAGGTCTCAGACCGGCCTTCGGCATTGCCCAGGGCTGGTTTCAAACCCGCTCCTACGAGATGGCGCGCTTGCATCTGAATGGAGACTCCCGACTGAGGAATGAATTCCGGAGCATGGGCAAGGTCGATGGCGTGCGAACGCTTTCTGCTTTCTTATAGAACAAGTGTACTACGCCATGCGGTGGGATGGCAAGAGGGTAGTGATGGGTAGGGACGCACAGCCGGGCACCACTACGAGAACCCCAGACCCTTCTCCTTCAAGCTCACGTACCGCTGCCGCCCGATGACGATGTGGTCCAGCAGTTCGATCTCCAGGAGCTTGCCTGCTTCCAGGAGCTGCCGGGTGAGGGCGATGTCCTCATTGCTGGGCGTGGGGTCGCCGGAGGGATGGTTGTGAACGACGATGAGGGCGCTGCAGTTCTGGCGGACGGCGTCGCGGAAGACCTCGGCGGCGCGCACATGTGAACTGTTGACGGTGCCGCGATAGACCTCCTGGACGCCCAGAAGGTAGTTGCGGGTGTTGAGGAGGAG
>JACPQI010000155.1 GCA_016190545.1 Chloroflexota bacterium | reverse complement strand
GGGTGTAGTTGTAGGCGGCGCCCGCCTTTGGGTAGCGGGAGGAGAGCTCGGCGTAGCTCAGAGCGGTGAATGTGGCGGCAAGGCCGCTCAAGAGAAACGAAAGCCAGAGGGCGGAGCCAGCCCGTTCAGCGGCCTCGCCGATGAGGACATAGATGCCCGCCCCCACAATGATGGCCACGCCCACCGCCGTGGTCTGGAACAGCCCCAACGAGCGCTGGAGGGTAGGCTGTTCGGCGGCGTGCGACGGGGCCGCCTGCTCCGTTTGGGCCACGGTGTCCTTTCCGGCTGGACGCTGTTACGGCCTACACCCCAGCCAGCTCCGCCACAAGCAGGTCCAGGGCCAGGCCTTCATCAAGACGACCGGTCTTGATGCTAAGGTCGGCATCCAGCAGCTTGCGGTAGAAAGCGCGGAGCCGCTCGCTGCGGTAGCGCTTGGCCTGCTCCAGGGCTTTCTCGAAGGCGTAGGCGTTGGCAAGTCCGAGCCGCGCCGCCATCTCATCCTGGTCGATGCCTTTCGCCATAAGCTCCCGGGCCAGCAGCAGCGTGCGCACCTGACGTGTCAGCATGACCAGCATGCCGGGCACCTTCTCGCCCTGCTCCTGGAGCTGCTGGACAAGCCGAAGGGCCTTGGCGGGTTGCCCTTCAATGACGGCGTCCACAAGACTAAAGATGCTGGACTCCTTTGCGGTGGCGGAGAGGAGACGGACGTCCTCTTGCCGCACGGGCCGTCCAGCCGCGTAAGCCTGGAGCTTCGCCAGTTCCTCCCGCATGAGTCGCAAGTTGCCGCCGATGAGGATGGCGAGAAGCCGGACGACACCCGGCCCCAAAGCCAGGCCCATGCCCTGCGCCCCGGCCTGTATCCAGGCGTTGAGCCGCTCGCCGCGCAGCAGGGGGAACTCCTGGGCAGTCGCAAGCGAGGCGATGCCACGGAAGATAGGGTTGCTGCGGGAAAGAGGGCTATCCACGAAGACCAACTCTGTGGTCAAGGGTATGATGCCAAGAAAAGAGCGGAGCGGCCCCCATTCTTTCTCCAGCTTCTCCGCGCCTGCGGCGGGCTGGTTGAGCCGCCGGGCACCGCGCCGCGGGCTCTCGAATCGGCCCAGGAGCCCTTCAACGACAACGAGTCGCTTCTGGCCCAGGAAGGGCATGGCGCAACAAGCATTGGTCAGGTCCTGGAGGGCAAGGCCGCCGCCGTCCAACGTGACGGTGTTGAGGTCGAGGGCCTCTTTGGGGCCCAGACCGGCCTTGATCTCCGCGAGACGCTCGTCACGGGAGAAGTCGTCGGCGCCGTGGAGGATGTAGATCACGCTGTAACCCGCTCGCTCTCAATGCAGGGGGCAGGCGCCTGCCGCCCAGCCCGTGAAGCCGCCCTCTTGGCCGGGGCTAGCCGCTGCCGCCGCGAAGAAGATGGTTATGACGGCAGTGAGGACTGCCGTCCCGATGCCAAGCCATACAAGAAGCCAGACCTGCTTTGTGGTCAAATGGGCCATGACGTCATCGCCATATATCGCATGCGGATTTCCCAGGCCCATTGTAACAAGAGAACACGGCTCAGGCACGCCAGTCAGCTTGACGACGTATGGCGGTTGGCCTATCATGTCACCGCCTGCCGCACACACGCTCGCCCCCGCCTCCCGCGCTCCAGGCCGTGACGCATGCCAGTGAACGTGCTCACCATCGAGAAGCAGGGCCCCGTCGTCACCCTGACCCTCAACCGTCCTGGGGTGGGGAACGCTATCGACGCCCATCTCGCCGCCGCGCTGAGGGAGGCGTGTGAGGCCATCTTCCACGATGACGGCGTACGAGCCGTAGTCCTCACCGGCGCAGGCAATCACTTCTGCGCCGGCACCGACCCCACCGACCCTCTGCCCACCCCCGGCGACCCCCAAGCCCTTGCCGAGTACCGCGCTGCCCACGCCGTCGCCGAGGCAGTCGAGCGGCTGGAGCAACCCATCATCATAGCGGTCAACGGCCCCTGCCACGGCCAGGGTCTGGAGTTGGCCCTGGCTGGCGACATGCGCATCGCGTCGGAGACGACGACCTTCGCCATGCCCCAACTCGTCCAGGGCGGCATGCCCTGGGACGGCGGCACCCAGCGTCTGGCGAGGCTGGTGGGACGCTCCGCCGCCCTGAACCTGCTGTTCGCGCCGGGGCCAGTCGACGCGGCGGAGGCCCGGCGCATCGGCCTGGTCAACCGGGTGGCGCCCCCGGGGCGCGCGCTGGCGGAGGCACAGCAGTGGGCCACCACTATCTCTGAGTATGGCCCCCTGGCAGCCCGTTACACCAAGGAAGCGGTGCGCAAGGGCCTGGACATGACGTTGGGGCAGGGCTTGGGGCTGGAGGCGGACCTCTCCATCATCCTCCAGACAACGCATGACCGCGCGGAGGGGATCAAGTCCTTCTTTGAAAAGCGCAAGCCGGTGTTCCGGGGCGAGTGATGGACACCACCCATTTCCCAAGTGTTGTGTACGAGAAGGCCGAGGCAATCGCCCACGTCACGCTGAACCGGCCACGCATGATCAACGCCTATAACGTGCAGATGCGGGATGACCTCTACCAGTCCTTCCAGGCGGCGCGTGACGACCCCGATGTCCGGGTGGTCATCCTGAAAGGGGCAGGCGAGCGCGGCTTCTGCGCAGGGGCGGACCTGAACGATTTCGGCACTGCGCCATCCCGGATCATCGCCCGCCGGGCCCGCTGGGGGCGAGACCTGTGGGGCCTCATCCTGAGCATGGAAAAGCCGGTCATCGCCGCGCTGCACGGCTGGGTGCTTGGTTCAGGCATCGAGATGAGCTTGTGCTGTGACGTGCGCATCGCCAGCGAAGACGCAGTGTTTGGCCTGCCTGAGGTGTCTTTGGGTATAATGCCTGCGGCAGGCGGAAGCCAGACTTTATCTCGTACGATTAACCTGGGAAGCGCGCTGGAGATGCTTCTGCTCTGCAACCGGATCGACGCCTGGGAGGCCCACCGCCTGGGGTTGGTCAGCGAGGTGACACCCCGCGAGCGGCTGCTGGCCCGAGCGGAGGAGCGAGCAAGGCACCTGCTCACGCTGGAACCAGCGGCGCTCCAGATGACTAAGCGGGCGGTGGCCCAGGGGCTGGACGTGCCGCTCGTGGACGGGCTGCTGCTTGAGCGGCGTCTGCACACCGCGTTGTGGCAGGCGCGCGCTGAGAAAACTACGTAGGGAGTACGCAGTTGAACACGACCGAGTTCCTCACCATTGCATCTGCCATCGTGCCGGAGCGAGAGGCCGTTGTTTTCGAGGACAAGCGGCCCACCTTTCAGCACCTGCAGGAGCGGGTGTACAAGCTAGCCAACGCCCTGTCCGGCCTGGGCGTCAAGGCCGGCGACCGCATCGCCATGCTTCAGGTGAACACCAACGCCTGCATTGAAGCCTATTTCGCCACCGCGTCTCTCAACTGCGTCTACGTGCCTCTCAACTTCCGAGCCAAGGCGCAAGAGCTCCAGTTCATGCTCCAGGACTCGCAAAGCTCCGTCCTCTTGGTGGGACAGCGTTATACTGACCTGGTGGCTGGCATCAAGGACAAGCTGCCGGACCTCAAGCACATCATCGGGTTGGAAGGCAACATAGACCCCCTGCCCAACTACGAGTCTCTCATTGCGAACGGCGCGGATGACCCTTTGTTCCCGGAGGTCGACGAGAGCGACACCACTATTCTGATGTTCACGGCAGGCACCACCGGCCAGCCCAAGGGCGTGATGCTCAGTCACAACAGCTTCTCCAGCTACGTGGTGAACAACGTATCGCCCGCCGATCCCGAAAGTCACGCTGAGAAGAATATCCTGACGGTGCCGCTCTACCACATCGCCGGCATCCAGGCGATGATGTCGGCTGTCTACGGAGGGCGCTGTGTGGTCATCGAGCGACAGTTCGAGCCGGTGGAGTGGATGGAGCTGGTGCAGCGGGAAAAGGTGAACCGGGCCATGCTGGTCCCTACTATGCTGAAGCAGCTCATGGACCACCCGGACTTCAAAAAAAACGACCTGTCCAGCCTAAAGGTCATCACCTACGGCGCCGCCCCCATGCCGCTGGAGGTTATCAAGCGCGCTTTGGAGGAGTTCCCAGGCGTGAGCTTCATCAACGCCTTCGGCCAGACGGAGTCGGCTGCCACCATCACCATGCTGGCCCCGGAGGACCACGTCATTGCCGCCAAGACGCCGGAGGAGCGGGAGAAGAAGCTGAAACGGCTGGCATCCATTGGCAAACCGCTGCCGGACGTGGACGTCCGTATCGTCGATGAATCTGGCACGGAAGCATCTGTCGGCCAGGTAGGGGAGATTGTGGCGCGGGGCCCCCGCCTGATGAAAGGTTATTGGAAGCAGGAAGAAGCGACAAAGCGGACTATCCGCGGCGGCTGGCTCTACACCGGCGATCTGGGCTTTCGAGATGAAGAGGGGTATATCTTCCTGGCCGGGCGAGCCAAAGACATCATCAAGCGCGGCGGCGAGATGATCTCGCCGGAGGAAGTGGAGAACTGCATTCTGTCCCACCCCAAGGTGGAGGACGTTGCCATCATCGGCGTGCCTGATGTCCATTGGGGCGAGCGGGTGCGGGCCGTGGTGGTGCTGAAGAACTCGCAAAAGGCGAGCGAGCAGGAAATCGTCGAATGGTGCCGGTCCCGGCTCTCCAGCTACAAGAAGCCGGAATCGGTGGTGTTTGTGGACGAGTTGCCGCGCAACCCCATGGGCAAGATCCTGAAGCGGGTGCTGCGGGAGCAGTTCAACCAACCCGTCGTCGGCTAGCGGACACAGGCCACCTATCGTCCCTTGCTCTGGTGTGGTATGCTTTGCGGACGCTTTCCTCAGGGCGTCACGAACAAGGCCACATCACGCGTGGAGGGAAGTAGACGACATGGCTGAGAGACCGCAGCAGGGACCGGAAGGACCGGAGGTCAAGGGCTGGAACGGCCACCGCTATCTGACCATTGACGAGATAGCGGCCATGCAGCCCGGACTGGGCCGGCTCATGCCGGAGGTGGGCGCACGATACTGGAAGGCGTACTATGCCGCCAAAGCTGGGAACTGGACCCTGACCAACTTCGAGGTCAAGGAGATCAAAGGCCTCATGGAGTTCGGCTCCGTCACCCGGCCCAAGTATGAGCAACACCTGGAAGAGTTCATTAACCGCGATATCACTGCGCTCCAGACCGCCTGCAAGAACAAGGACTGGGCCGCCTTCGAGACTGCCTTCAACGAAGGCGTCAAGAACGCCAACGACTATCACAAGGCCCACGATAAGGGCTTCATCCGCTGGAAACTGCCAAGCAACCCGCCGCCCGACCTCGATATGACCCCCCAGGGCTAGCGCACGACGGGAAGGGCGGGAGGCGCCTCGCTAACGACCAAGGGCGAAGTCGGCGCCGCCGGTGCCGTCGACAGTGATGACGGCGTCGGAGATGTAGCCGCCCTGCTCGAACACAGGAAGGCGATGAGGTTGGCGATGTCCTGAGGCTGGCACAGACGGCCCAGGGGCGAGCGCTGCTCCAGTTCGGCCTGGCTCTGTACCCCCTTCTGCTTCATGAGTACGCCAATGGAGGCCTCCGTGGCCACCAGGCCCGGCT
>JACPQI010000153.1 GCA_016190545.1 Chloroflexota bacterium | reverse complement strand
GCTTGCCGAGCGGATTAGCCGGTACTGCTCCGACTGCAAAGGGATCGTCCCAGCCCAATAGCCTGCCCTTGCGCTAAGGTGATTGACAGCCTGTTGAAAGGAGACTTACCATTGGTTTCACATTAGTGAGGCCAGGCATGGCTCTGGGATGGATCAGGATGGAAGGCCCTAGTGCCTATCACTAACGAGTGGAGAGTCCGCGACGGCGCCTTCGACAAGTCCACCTGGCGCGCCAATGTCTTCCCTCTCGATCATGGAGTGGAACAGGCGCCCCCCTACGAAGCCGTCCTCTCCTATGATGCCTCGCTACCTGACCTCCCTCGCCGACCCGACATGAGCGTCACCCTGGAGAACGGGGCCGTGGCAACCTTCACCGTCCTTGAGTCCCAGGAGCCGTCCCTGGCTGCTGTCTCGCCTCCGCCGGATGACCGGAAGACAGTCGTGGAACTGCGGGTGGGTCGTATTCTCAGCGTCTCGCGCCCAGAATTGCACCTGCTGCGCGACGACGTCCGGCCTCTTATCTATGCGATACGCCACGGGGACACGACGGAGGTGCAGGGATCGGAGATCTGTCGACTTGCCCTGTGGCTCTTGACCTCCGACGGACCGCTCGCGCCGTCGCTGGAGGAGATCACACTGGCCGAGGGGCAAGCGGTCATCGGCGGGCGAGCGTTTGCGTTGCAACCTGCGGCAGACGGAACGACGCTGCGTCTCCCGGCCCGCGTCGGGGATGAGGTCCGGATTTCGATGCGCCTCCGACTGCAAGTCACAACTCCGTACCGCGACCGCCCAGACGTGCGCGAAGGGCCTCTTCCTGAGTTCGCCTTCCTGAAGGTGTTCACCGACGACGGGAGCCTGCGAGTCTTCGGTCGCGCTCTGGGCGGCGGAGATTTCGAGTTCGGGCCATTCTCGGTGCGGTCTCTACGTCGCTTAAGGTACGAGGTGGCGTTGCCACTGGATCCGCCGGGAGACAGGCCCGTGCTGTGGGGTGCCATTCTCATCCGCAACGGACGTCCTGTCGAAGCGCGGCTCGATTCCGGACAGCCGCTGGTCTTGCAGGCCCCTCCGAATCTGACGCTGGAAGCCCTGCCGTCGGAAGTCGTTCGGCAGGCAGTCGAATGCCTTGACCCCGATGTCGGCACGGTCGGCGACCTCATGGCCTCTGACCTTGTCGCGCTCTACGAGATAGCTCCGCAAGAGGTCGAGCCCCATCCAGACCTCTACGAGTTGGCGCTTCAGGCGATGGGCGAGGTCCAAGATGAGGTCCAGGTCGACAACCGAGAGGAGACTTGTCAATATCCCGCTCACCTTTCTGCGGGTCCAGGATGGAATCCGACCGACGCCGCCGTTGCTCAGGCGCACCCGTCCTGCGCCACCAAGTTCGCCGAAAAAGTGCTGGCCAAGGTCGAGCCTTGGGGATCGCGGTTCGCTGCAAAGGAAGAGCCTCTCGAGAGCGAACCCGACCTGACATCAGTACGTCCCCATGCCGCCGCCGCCGCGGCTCTCGCTCATGCGCTGGTCGTCAATGGGCCAGGCAATGAGCCAGCGAAGCTGCAAGAGGCCCTCCGCCAGCAGCTCGCACATCTCCAGAGTCGCCACATGTTGGAACTCGCCCGCTGGTCAACCTGGGAGCTCCTCGAAGTCTGCGAGTTGCTGAAAGCCGTCCGAGAACCGAAGGCCACGGAAATGGTCCGAGGCCTCGCACAGGAGGCCTTCCGAAGGTTTGGTGTCGAGCAGCTCGCGATGCGCGAGAAGCTACGCATTGCTCGGTTGTTCACCCGGCCCCGGACTTCGGACCAGCCTCAATTGCCGCGCCGTCCGCGACAGGAAAGCAAAGGCATGGCGGGAGCGCTTGAAGAGGACCGGCGGCGCTATTCCTGCGCCTTGCAGCGCGCTCTTGAAGAGCAACGACAATCCTCACGGGCAACAGCCGACCAGAAACAGTGGATTGGGGACTTCCTCGACCGCTGGAGAGACTATCTAACACGTACGCACAAGGGCGGGCCTCTCCAGCGGTTCCTGCCGGACCTCAAGGCGGACCGGGAGCGGGCGTTAAAGGCGGTGGAGTAACGTGGTCCAGGCGCTGGTCGACGCGATCTACAAGCGCAAGCTGGAAACCGTCGAGCACTTGATCCGGCAAGGCGTAGACGTCAACGCGCCTCACGATCGAGGGGACACAGCGCTCAGAGTCGCGGCGTACATGGGGGACGTCAAAATCCTGAAGGCTCTCGTTCAGGCCGAAGCTGATGTGAATTGCGGAAATGACGATGGGACTACGGCCATTGCGGAGGCCGCCAGGTACGGCCATATAAAGGCTGTGCAGTTCCTACTCAAGGCGGGGGCCGAGCCTGGGAAAGCGTGGCGACGCGCCGCCGAGGAAGGTCACACGGAAATCGTCAAGCTTCTGATCGGCGACGCCCAGGGCATCAACGAGCGGTACAACATTCCGGGAGACACCGCTTTGATGAAGGCGGCGTTCAGCGGGCACGTCGACACCGTTCGATACCTGTTGTCCAGAGGCGCTGATGTCAACATCCGTTCGGGTTGGGGAGAGACCGCCCTGGTCCACGCCAGCGACGGAGGGAGCACCGAGGTCGTGCGGCTACTCCTCGCGCACGGCGCCGAAATCGAAGCTGCGGACAACCACGGCAAGTCCGCGCTGATGCACGCCGCCCAATGGGACCACGCCAAGGTTGTGGCACTGCTGCTCGCTAAGGGAGCGAAGATAGGCAATGCCGCCTACTGGTGCGCCGGGAACGAAAACATCTTGCGGATGGTCGCCGAGAAAGGCGGCGACATCAACGCCCGAGGACATGGGGGGCGGACGCCGCTCATGCGCGCCGCCGGCATGGGACGCACCGATGCGGTACGCTTCCTGCTGGAGCGCGGCGCGGACATCCATGCTCGCGATGAACGCCAGAGGACATGCCTCATGTTCCCGGCCTGGTGGGAAGAAAACAAATACGGGGATGAGGACGACGGTTGGTACTTGGACATCCTGCCTTCGGCCCCCGAAAGCGCCAGGGCCATGCTGGACTACAGAGCGGACGTCAACGCCAGAGACGCGGACGGATGGACGGCGCTGATGTACGCGGGCGCGCAGGGTCTCGGAGGCCTCGTGGCTCTCTTGTTGGAGCGCGGCGGCGACCCGGCCGCGGTGAACGACGATGTCCAGACGGCGCTTCAGATCGCCATTGCCACAGGCCAGACCGACGCGGTTCGACTGCTGGAGAACAAATGAAAGACCTGCACATGGAGACCATCAGCGAGCTTGTTCGCCTCGTGGCGGAATGCAACCGCCGAAAGGAGGACGCTGACCTCTATTTCTCGGTCGGGGCGGGATATCCAGGTCGCCATATGCCTCCGTACCCGGAGGGTGACGTCGGCCTCCACGTAGAGTTCAACATCACGTTCGGCATCGGGCCCGTCGGTAGCGAGACGCACCACTACGGCACGAACTACGTCGAGTTCGTACTGATCGACGACAAGATCAAGGGTATTGTGACGAGGCGCGACCTGAGGGAGCAGCGGTCTCCCGACAAGCCGCTCACCGAGCGCTCCGTGAAAAGCCTGCTCAAGACGGTGCGGGCCTTTTGCGATTGGCACCTCAAGGAGCACCCGCCGCTGTCGGAGAAATTGAAACGCTGGTTCCACCAGTGACGCATTCTCTTGGCGAAGCTTCCGCCGCCGAGGCGCGCACGGGAGTAGATATCAAGGGCGGCGTGGTGCTCTTGGAGGCGGAAGGGTCAGCGAAAACGTCGCCGCATTCGAAGTGAGACCTATCGAGGGGCCCTTCGGCGGGTCAAGGAACGCCACCCACGGGCAATCGTACACTACGGCGTAGATGTGCGTGCCTGGCAGGAGCTCAAAGAGGTCATCCAGCCGGGACCGTGCCGAAAGCTGTGTCAACGGTACAAAGTCCGCAGGCCCTGGCAGGGGTCTCATACGCTGCGGCCCGATGTAACGGAGCGTCTTTCCGTCGCAGGTCACGGTGAACACCTGGTCCTGCACCACACCGTCGAGCAGGGCGGTCCTTCGCCAGAGGTGCCATTCTTCCGCACCGACTCTCCTGAACGTCAGGAGGGCAAAGACCTGTCCACCCTCCACAGAGACTTCCAGCGCGACCACCACGCTGACCTTACGGACGGCGCGGCGTTCGTACCCCTTTGGTACCGAGCGATAGACAGGGTCGCCGGTGGCCCAGGTGAAATTCGTTCCGTCGAACGGTTCGAACGCCCACTGGCCGGTGTCCTCAAACGTGATCTCGCATATCTTGCCCGCGCGCAACCCACCGAGCCACGGACAGGCCAGCAGCCCCCTGGCCGCATCTTCCGTGCCCTGGTTGGCGTGTCGGCAGTCTTGGCAACGGCCCGGCAACATCACCGACATGGTAGCACCACAAGCCTATCTGAAAGATGATGGCCTTGAGTTGACAACCATCGTATCATATAGACGCGTTGACTACGCTGTACCTCGCCGACAAAGCCCGTGGATGAATGAACGATAAGAAGCTGGCGTCTCATACGGCTTTGGTGTCTTCCAGGCCCAAAGCCGGAAACGGAGGCGTAGGTATGGTCTTTCGACGAGTCGGCCTTCTCAGTGTCCCCCTTGCTTCTTTGCTTATCATGCTCATCGCCGCGGCTTGTGGAGGTGGTAGCAGCCCGGCCAAGAGGACTCCGCCCGAGCAGACGGTGACATCGCGCGACGGCAGGGCCAACCTGGCTATCCCAACGGGCGCGCTTCCGGACGGCGTGGATGTACGCAGCGTTCGAATTACTGAGCTTGCGGGAGACGCGGTCCCCCTGCAGGCCAGCGCTGGGGCGCCGCTGGCCGCATACCGTCTGGAGCCGGATGGCTTGGTGTTCCGCTCGCCCATTACGCTGAAGGTAACGGTCCCCATCTCTGGCGCGGAGGTGTCGCTACCGCTCCTGCTGATTATTGGACGAAACGGTGTCGAGATGCTGCAGGACGTCACGGCTACGCTGGACCCTGGAGCAGGCACACTCTCCGTGGAGGGCAAGATTGCGCATTTCACCGATATTGCGGTTGTCCAGGGCCTGTTCACTGCTTCGGTGGGAGACCCGGGCGACCGCAGGGTGGGAGAGACATTCCGTATCGGCGCGAATGTGGCAGAGATCAAGCATGTCTTGGTGTTGGAGGGCAGTGGCATCCGGCACGAGATACGCCTCGTTGACCCGCCGTGGCGCTTCGCTGGTGCATTTGGGGCATATACTGGGCGGGCGCTCTCGGATGTGGTCACACCCAATGACGTTCGAGACCGCCCCCCCAGCACCCAGGTCTTGAACTTTGCTTATACGGCTCAGCAGTCCTTCACGTGCGTTCGCCCCGGTGGTTTCTACCTGGCCTATGTGGCATACTTTAACTTCACGTATGAAGTATCGTCGCCATCGCTGCCGCGCCCGACCCAGTTGAATGGGCGAGGAACCTTGCACGCCTGGTCCAATGACGGGTTGTGCAGGGCTGCATTGACCCCAACGCCAGCCCCGCAGGACCGGGTCCCGACACCTACACCTTCGCCGACAGCCACCCCACCCACCACGACAAATCGACCACCCGAGGTCCGTCCTATCCAGGCCTTTTTCGATCCACCAAGGCAAAGCACGCTCTACCAGGTTTTTGCGACTGACCCAGAGGCAGATGCGCTCAGCTATGTCTGGTCTGGCCCAGACTGCGGCAACTCCGCTCCTGTTCCAGGCGAACCCTGGAGGTTCCGGTGGGCTCATCCCCACCCACCCTGCGATCCCACCACCGAGCATGCCAATGTCACCATCCGCCTTGAGGTGCGGGATGAAACGTGGAGTGTCTCCTGCGAGTATCGGGGGGCACACGACGGCACCGGCCCGCGCTGCGCCGCACCGGTACGCCGGAGGAATTGAGGTAGCCTGTCGGTTTCCCACGCAGCAGACGGGACAAGATGATCCCAAGCGTCCCTCAACCCTTTCGCGGGAGGTTTTTGACGTGAGAATCCAGAGGCGTTGGTTTCCTCGGGGAGGCGCTGTTGGCTGGGCGAGACTTCTTGCCCTTGCGGTGGCGGCGCTAGCGCTGTCGCTCGCGCTGCCAGGGAGGACGGACATCGTCGTCGCTGCCACCTTTACCGTGAACTCAACAGCGGACCTCGGCGACAGCTATTTGGACGACGGCATCTGCGACACAGCGAACTTTCCCTCGAGGTCTGGTAGACCCGCCATTCCTCCCAGCGGCATCTGCACCTTGCGAGCCGCCATCATGCAGGCCAACTCCACCACCGCTCCGGATGTCATCACCTTCAACATCCCTGGCCCTGGTCCCCATGTCATCGCCCCTCCCACGATGCTGCCCACGATCATCAATCCTGTAACCATAGACGGGGCCACTCAGCCTGGCTACGCTGGCACGCCCCTTATTGAACTGAATGGAAGCAACATTCCACCGCCCACTCCTACCGGCCTGGCTTTCCTCGGCGGGACCAACACGGTTCGCGGGTTGGCTATCCATGGCTTTGGCGGGGCAGCAGTGTTGCTGGCTGGACCCGGCGGCAACGTGGTTGAAGGCAACTACATAGGAATCAGCGCCCAGGGAGTCCGGGAGCGTGGGAACGGCCTCGACGGCATACAAATCATTTCCAGCGGCAATCGGATCGGAGGGACAACTGCGGCGCAGCGCAACGTCCTCGCTGGAAACGGGGAGAGCGGCATAGATATTACTGGCCCGCAGGTCACTGGGAACAGGGTGCAGGGCAACTACATCGGTACAAATCCCGCGGGCGACGACCAGATACCTAACGGTCATGACGGCGTGCACATCCACGGCGGCGCTGAGAACCTCATTGGAGGGACGGAGGAGGGGGCCAGAAACATTATCTCCGGGAATACCCGCCATGGCGTGATGGTTCATGCAGCGCCATCTGACCAGAACCGTATCGAGGGCAATTTCATCGGGACCGACGTTGCGGGCCGCCGGAAGCTGGGGAACCGGGGTAACGGGGTAGCGATTTACAGCGGCTTTCAGAACGTAGTTGGAGGGCCCAGCGAAGGGGCACGGAACATTATCTCCGGCAACGGACAGAGCGGAGTCCAAGTTGCCATTGAGATTGCCGCTGAAGGACCTCAAGTCCGACCTGCGCGGACCCTGGTCCAAGGGAACGTCATCGGCACCAACTTCACCGGCACAGCCGACCTGGGCAACGGGGCCCACGGTGTGTACCTGCAGAATGCCACGGATACGACCGTGGGCGGTATACGAATAGGCCTGGCTGACCCAAGCAACACCATCGCTTTCAACGCTCGCAATGGCGTGGAAGTTGTTTCAGGTATTGGGAACAACAACCGGGCGAACCGCATTTATTCCAATGTTGGGCTTGGCATAGACGTTGGCGGGAACGGTGTTGACCCGGCAGCCGTCCTGCCTCGAACTCCCTTGGGAGGGCAACTGAGCCATGCCGCTCCTCGCATCCGGGGAGCCGAGGTAGTAGGGGAGACCCTGTTTGTCACAGGGGCATTCCTCACGCGCCCACGTCCGGACAACTACCGGCTGGACTTCTACCTCAACACCTCCTGCGACCCCTCTGGCTTCGGCGAGGGCGAGGCCTTTCTTGGCTGGAGTCCGGTCACCAGTGCGGGCGGTGACGAAACGCCCTTTGAGGTGCGCCTCCTCGAGGCATCATCGGCCATTGGCCGCTTTCTCACCGCCACGGCCACCATTATTGAGACCGTCGGCGAAAACACCTTCGACCGAGACACATCGGAGTTTTCCGGGTGTGTCCAGGTCCGCCGATTCCAATCCTCCACGCCCACCCCTACCCCACAGACGCGAACGCCGACGCCAACTCGCTCGCCCACGCCCACACGGACGCCGACACCAACCCCCAGGCCCACGCCCCCGGGTGAAGGTGCTCCACCACCGTCCACCGTTCAGTTTCTTCGCGTGGACTTCCGGGTCACCGAGGATTCCGGGGCCGCCACCATCATAGTGACGAGGGCTGGAAGCAGTCGGGGCGCGGTGACGGTCGAATTCGAAACGGGCACCGGCACCCAGACGGCCTCACGACGTGTGGACTATCAAGACACCTTCAGGATATTGGAGTGGCCGGATGGCAACTCAACGGAAAAGACCGTACGGGTGCCTATCTTGCAGGACTCTCTGGCCGAAGGGAACGAGAGCGTGTCCCTCCGCTTGAGGGATCCCGCTGGCGCCGCCCTTGGGGTGCCCAATGTCGCAACCCTGACGATCCTGGACAGTTTGCCGCCAACTCTGGGACCCAGCCCCACACCTGAGTTTGAAAAGCAGACGCCCAAGCCGCCGACACCTACCGCAAGGCCTACGCCAACGCCGCCAGCGCCGGTGTTTCGTACGTTGACCGTATCGCATGGTGGGGGTGGGCAGGTGGTCAGCCAACCAGCGGGCATCGATTGCCAGCCGGCGTGCGCCGTGAGCTTTCTTGAGGGGACTGTGGTAACCCTGAATGCTGTACCCGACCTCTTCGCAGAGTTTGGTGGTTGGAGCGGCGCCTGCTCTGGCCAGGGCATCTGCACGGTTACCATGGACCGGGCCAGGGAAGTCCGGGCTACGTTCACCTACACGCTCAGGACCAGGGTGCTCGGCGCTGTTGCCGGAAGTGTGATCAGCAACCCCGCCGGCATCAACTGCGGCGTCGCATGCAGCGCTGAGTTCCGAGCGGGGCGTGTCGTTCAGCTTCGCGCTCAGCAAATAGGTGGCGCTAACTTCGTGGCTTGGACGGGCGCGTGCGCAGGCCGGAGAGCGTGTAATGTTGCTATGGACACCGATAAGAGTGTTGAGGCCACGTTCGGCTATCACCTTGAGGTGAAGAAAAGGGGTGAGGGATTTTGGGGACGGCTTCTGAGGAAGAAAGGGGCTGGGAAGGGCATGGTGACCAGCGAGCCGCCGGGAATCGACTGCGGCAAAGACTGCCAGGAACTCTACGTAGCTGGGGCACAAGTTACCCTCAAAGCAGTGCCCGACGCTGGTTCGACCTTTGCCGGCTGGAGCGGCGCCGGCGCCTGTCCCGGCAAGGGCGATTGCGCTGTGCTCATGACTGTGAGGCGCAAGCTGACAGCCACCTTTGACCGCATGCCCACCATCGTCATCCAGAAGCCGAAGGCGGGACAGACGGTCAAGGCCACCGAGGTGGAGATTCAGACAAAGGTCGCAAACCGACCGAAGGGGTCCCAGTTGCGATTCCACTTCGATGAGAGGCAGGTCGCTCAGACGGCCAAGACAAAGGTCAAGCTCGCGGGACTGTCTCCGGGGGAACATGCCGTGATGGTAGAGGTCGTCGGCGGCGCCGGCGAATCGTTCGATCCGCCTGTCCGGTCGCAGGTGGAGTTCCGATACCAGCTCCCTGCGAAGCCTGGCAAGACCAGCAAGGACGCCATCCGCGTGCCTAGCCCATAGGCGAGCGTTATTCCGCAACTCACAAACGGATGACCAAAAGCACCAAGCGGCAACTGATCATCAAGCTACGGCGAAGTTCGACTCCGAGACGCTCTCGTTCGGGGAATGCTATCTTGTGGCATGAAGACTCTTGGGACTCTCGCCTCCTACAGACCCTAAGGAACAACAAGCTTGCAGGCTTGGGACGGTGGTTACGACAGCGTTCTTGGGAGCGTTGCCCGCGATGCCCTCGTCCACACTGTCTTTTGCTCCTCAGACTAGGGTGAGGCGTGGAACCTACGATCCACCGATCACCAGTAGGGAGTCCCTATTGGTCCCATCACCCAGTCGCCAACAGTGCAGCGCCTGGGCCTAGACACTTTCCATAACAGGGAACTGCCTTGCCTGGATACCCCGCCAGAACAGCAACACTCAAATATGTAAGCGGGTGGAGAGGGGATCTCCCCCGTCTCCACCACATATGTGTGGACTTGCCTTAGCTGCCAACGGTTAAGCCTTTTCATATTTGGAGATTTGTTTTGGGGAGATCGGGGATCACATGCAAGCAAACTCCCCGCTCATCTAATATCACCGCAATTAGGGCTTCTCATTTTCCGAGAACTTTTTTTCAACCTTGCTCACCTGATAAACTCTCCGAAGGTGGTCGGCTCTCCAGGTCGTGACGTGCTACCAAAGCGCCCTCTTCACATGGTTCCTGCAGCGCGGAGGAGTAACGATCGCCGTCGAGCCGAGCAACGGTGCCATGACCCGTGTCCGGCCTCTGCCGATGATTGGCCTCACTGGTGAAAACGCGGCAGAGGCCGGCTCTCTCGCACCTGTGGTGAGGGCAATAGGTCAGGCTCGGTAGGAGAGCGCCACCAGCGCCCCGACCCTTCCTAGACGGCTGAGACAGGGAAATGGCATGTGCCCTTCGCACATATCGAGTTGGAGGGGTCGCTGGCCCGCCTGGGCCCCCTCACGGTCACAGGCACCGACATCGCCTACCCCCTGCTAACCGATGACCGTGTCGTGCCCCGCTTTACCTGATGTTGGCAGGTTGATTTTCAAACGGGAGTCCCGTCTGGTTGCTCTTCGAGATTATGCCAGCGCCTGGGCGCGGCTCCAGCGCGACACACTTGTACTCTACAACAGTACGTCTTCCGGTGAGGTACACACCACGCGACATAAACAGGATGTTGCGGGCTTACTTACGGCCTCCTGAACTCTGGGAAGACCTCGGTGGCGAAACGGCGGATGACGTTCTCAGGATCGCGGTCCACCGCAGGCACGATAATCTGGTGGACGCCCGCATCGCGAATGGCGCGGACCTTGGCCCGGCACTGCGCGGGAGTGCCTGCGATACTGAAGCGGTCCGCCAAGTAGTCTGTGAGCCCCAGGTCGTCTATGAGCTGACTGTTGCTGCCGGACCATATGACGTGCTCCGTGTTGGCATATCGTTGTTGCAGCTCCCTGACCTTAGGCTCCAGTTCAGGTGGAAGGTGTTTGCCATGCAAGTCACCACGAAAGGATATATTGGCAGCACTGGCCAGGTTGGCCTTGATATCGGCCACGGCCTCTTCTCGGGTGTCGCGCACGGAGCCTCGCACCATCGCCCAGATGTCCAGGCTCGCTGGGTCCCGTCCGGCCTCCTCTGCGCCCTGCCGAACGAACGATAGGCATTCAGCCAGGATTTCTGGCAGGGCCGACGTGGCGATTATAACGCCGTCTGCGATAGCTCCGGCCATGCGGAGAGTCTGAGGACCGTAGGCCGCCATGTAGACGGGCACGGGCCGCGACACCCACTGGGTATGCACCTTCTTGCCTTGCCACTCCACGTGCTCTCCACGAAGAAGAATTCGGAGAGCAGAGACATACTCTCTAAGATAACTGAGAGGTGCCGAACGCTCCTGGACGTTGTGAAGGGCGCTGGCCCCGCTACCGATGCCAAGCATGGCTCGGCCTCCGGCAAGCTCATCTACGCTGGCGATGGCGCTGGCTGTCACCGCGGGATGCCGTGTGACCGGATTTGTCACCATGGGGCCTACGAGGGCCTTGGACGTATGGAGCGCTGCCGCTGCCAGGGCTACGTAGACTTCACGGTAGACCGACTGTGAGTCTCCAACGCCAATGAGACCGTAGCCAAGTTCCTCGGTCAACTTGACCAGACGAAGATACTCACGCAAGTCCTGACCCCACAACAGGATCGCCCCGAAACGCATCGCTCACCCTCCCAGGATCAAGATTGTCACAAGAGCATTGGTTCATCAGTTGGCATGGCGAAAGCCCGCGGACATCCTCACAGGTTCCTGCGCTAGGCTCATCGCTCAATCTTTCCGTGCGTTTCTCATGCCTTCTTCGCGGGAATCACCACGCCATAGCTAACCACTTCGAAACGCTGCAGATCCGCTTGCTGTCACGCCTGGTCCTTGCCTGACCGCTGCTTCATTTGGGCCATGAGTGCCAAGCGTTGTGTCGGCATAACCACCTTGGAACAACCGCCACCGGTCATGGCAACCGTCCAACATTGAGTTGCATGGTGAGGGCAGCGAGCGGCAGGTCTACATGAAGCTCCTTGGCAAGATCCAAGGCAAGCGCTATATCCTTATACATCATGTCGAGACTGCCGCCGGGCCGATGGGCCTTCTTCAAAGAGGCGATGAGCTCCCAGTGTTGGATTACCCAACTATTGCCGGTACTCACTCTGATCAACTCCAGAAGGCGTTCCTGCTTGATTCCTGCCCTCGTTCCCAAGGAGAGCCCTTCAGTAGCCACAAAGACGTTAGCCAGGGCAATAGTGTTGTTGGCCAGCTTGGCCGCCTGTCCCATGCCGAGATCGCCAAGATGGAAGATGTTCTTCCCCATCGCCTCCAAGACAGGCCGACAATCGCTGAGAACACCCTCGGAGCCACCTACCATAAAGGTGAGAGTGCCCGCCTCGGCGGCTGGTGTCCCACCACTCACAGGGGAATCCAGGACAGCTACCCCCTTGGTGCTAGCTTCGCCAGCAATTTGCTGGCACAAGGTGGCGGAAACGGTGCTCATGATAATGATTGCAGATCCCGACTTGATTCCATCCATCACCCCTGCCTCTCCCCTGATCACCTTCTCTGTCTGAGCGTCATCGCGCACCATTGTGATAATCACCTCTGAAGCCTGTGCCACCTCCTTTGGAGTCTTCACCTCTTTTGCTCCCAACATCTTCATTTCCTCAACCGGCTCTCGCCTTGTATGCCCGCAGACGGTGAGCGGGAAACCCGCGGCGACCAAGCGTTTGGCCATGGGCTTTCCCATGCTGCCCAGACCGATGAAGCCGACCTTCTTCATAGTTGTGCTCTCCTCCTGACTCTCAAAGGATCACATTGGATTCCTTAAGTTCCGAAATGGCCTTCCAGTCATAGCCGAGGGACAGAAGCACTTCTTCAGTGTGCTGGCCAAGTTCAGGAGCGGCGAGCCGTATTTCGCCTGGGGTCTTATCCAGCTCCACAGGCAGCCCCACCAGTTCGATGAGACCCGCTGCAGGATGCTCAAACTCGACAATATGGTTGTTTTCTCGCACCTGAGGGTCCTGGGCTACCTGCGCATAGGTGCTGACATAGCCCCAAATCACATTGCGCCCCCGAAAGTTTACCGCCCATTCATCCAGGGTACGGTCGGCAAAGACTTGGTCAAGGATGGAAATGAGGGCCACATTGTTCGCCACCCTGGATTGATGGGAACTAAATCTGGAATCGTACTCCAACTTCTGAAGACTCAGCGCCTGGCAGAGATCAGGCCAATGCCGGTCTGTCTGCAGCATAGCCAACTGGAGCCATCGGCCGTCCTTTGTTTGGTAGTAGTTCCACAACGGATTAGCCGCCGACGTGCGGGCCACGCGTGGCACATCCTGCCCTGAGCTGAGGCAGGCCTGCAGATTGAGCGAGCCCGCCTCGATGAGACTGCCCAAGAGCGAGGTGTGCACCAGTTGGCCTTGCCCAGTGGCTTGCCGGTGGAACAAGGCCACCATGATGCCAAAAGCCAGCGTTGTGGCTGCAATGTGATCGCCCATGCCGGGCAGGGCAGTGGGTGGTGGACAGTCAGGTTCGCCCATAGTTGCCATCAACCCGCACCGCGCAAAGGCCACGAAGTCGAAGGCCTGGAGATCCTTGTCTGGGCCTCGCAGCCCCCAACCAGAGCCTAGGGCGTAGACGAGCCGAGGGTTGATCTTGGCCAATGTCTCGTAGTCCATTCCTAACCTCTGGAGCACTTCGACCTGGAAATTGGAGACGAAGACATCAGCCCTCTCTACGAGTTTGTAGGCGATCTCTCTGCCTGCGGCCTGCCTCAAGTCCAGTGTCACGCTCTTCTTGTTGCGGTTGTCCTGCTCGAATAGGTAGTTAAGGCCTGCTATAGGCAACGACCTAATCGCTGCCATCCCCCGGCTAGGGTCGCCTCCCGCCGGGTGCTCTATTTTGATTACCTCAGCCCCCATGTCGCCCAAGTGACAAGCAGCATGCGGGCCAAAGACAAAGGCCGCCAGCTCCACGACCTTGATCGCTTGTAGAGGCATGCCCATCGTTGCCCTCCTTTTAGAAGGCGGCCGTCAACGCCTTGCCCATCGCCGAAGAGCGGCGGCGGCCGACCCCTGCCGTCCTGCGGCGGTTCGCTTTTCGGCGCCTCTAGCCTCGGATCGGCCAAGAGCTTTCCCGCGCATGCTCCTTGTCATGGTCAGGTCGACACGCAATAGAAGCTGGACAAGCTCTCTAGCCGCCGGGGCTGAAGTTAGTTCGCAACCCTCCACAAATCGTTCCAATAGACAGCGTACAAAGGCTGGCAAACTTTGCCGACCGTGAGCATTCAGACAAGGCAAGCGGGGCTGACATCAGGATACCGGAGCGGGGTCGGTTCCGTGCCATCCGACTTGACTCACTTGGCATAGCGGGTGGCAGGCCTCAGGTGGAGGAAGCGGGGGTCCTGGGCCTTACGTGGTCATGAATGAACTCGACAATAGACCGCAACTCGGTGCCCGGACCGAAGACCTCGGCTACGCCTGATTGCTTCAGGAACGGGATGTCCTCAGGCTGGATGAATCCGCCAAGCAGGAGGAGCACGTCGCTGGCGCCGCGTTCGCGCAGCCCCTGGACTATGCGGGGAACGAGGGTCCGATGAGCGTCGGAAAGGAGGCTGACCCCCACCACATCCACATCCTCCTGGACCGCCGCGCTCACGATCTGTTGCGGCGACAGGTGACGCCCCAAGTAGACCACTTCCATTCCCGCGTCCCGCAGTCCCATCGCCACCAGTACCACGCCGCGGTCATGTCCATCAAGCCCTGCCTTGGCGAGGAGCACCTTGATCTTCCGGTGTTGCATAGTTCGTCCTCCTCAGACGACCTGCGGCTCCTTGTACTCGCCCCAAACACCACGAAGGACGTCGCACATCTCGCCCACTGTGGCGTAGGCCTTGACCGCCTCAAGGACAGGCTCCATGAGGTTGTTGGCAGGCGTCGCCGCCGCGACAGCCGCTCCCCGCAGCTCGGAGAGCGAGCGCTCCGCTTTTCTGCTGTCCCGCTTCCGCTTCAATTCCTGAACGGATGTGATGCGCTCTTCCTCGACGCGAGGGTCGGCGCGCATGATCTTGAAGGGACGTTCATCCTCCTTGGAGGGGAAGCAGTTCGCGCCCACTCGTAGGATGTCGCCCCTTTCAGAACGCTTATACCACTGGTAGGCGTCCTCCGCCATGAGGCGCCGGAGATAACCGTCTTCGATGCACTTGACCACGCCGCCTCGTCGCTCGATCTCCTCGACTGCCTTCCAGACCCGCTCCTCGAACTCCAGAGTCAGCGTTTCCACATAGTAGGATCCAGCCAGCGGGTCCACGGTGTCGGTGACGCCGGTCTCGTAGTAGACCACCTGTTGCGTGCGCAGCGCGGTCCGCAGTGATTCCTCTGTCGGGATGCCGAAATACTCGTCGTAGGGCCGCACGTCGCAGATTTGCACGCCACCCAGTACACCCGCAAGACACGCGAGCCCACCGCGGACAATGTTGTTCAGGTACTGCTCCTTTACCAAGCTCGTGCCACAGTTGCCTGAGTAG
>JACPQI010000152.1 GCA_016190545.1 Chloroflexota bacterium | reverse complement strand
GTGTGGGCCAGGTCTTCCCGCTTGAGGTAGATTCTAGCGCCGCTGCAGCGTTCGGTCAGCCGCCTGGCGAGATAGAGGGCGGTGGGGCGCCCGGCGTAGTGGGTGAGCATGTCGTGAAGCTCGGCGCGGAAGGCGCGGTCGCGGCGGCTGTGGAGGTAGACGCGCTCCAGCTCGGCCAAGGCGCCCATGACCGTTTCCGGCACGTACCGCCCGCCGAACTCGCCGAAGTGCCCTTTTTTATCCGGCAACCGTTTCTGCCTTTGCTGTGGCATCCTATCCGTTCCTTTTGCGCCGCTTGTCATTCTGAGGAGTCCCGATACAATCGGGGCGACGAAGAATCTCGCATCGCTATACGCCGTCGTAGATTCTTCGGTCGCTCCGCTCCCTCAGAATGACAGAGTGGGCTAGTTCCTCCTATGGTACACCTGAGCGTTGCGGGCTGCTGTGATGAACGCCTCAATCTTTGCGATGTCCTTGACGCCGCCCGTCTCCACGCCGCTGGAGACATCGACGCCCCACGGGTTGGCGATGGTCACGGCGTCGGCGACGTTGGCGGGCGTGAGGCCCCCCGCCAGGAGAAAATCGAACTCGCGTGACAGCTCGGCGGCGATGGCCCAGTCGAAGGTCTTGCCGGAGCCGCCCATGACCCGGTCGGAGGCGCTGTCCAGCAGGACGCGATGGCCCCGGAGCGAGGCCTCGGCGCAGTGCGTAGCGATGGTAGCCAGCCCTTCCGGGCCGAAGCCCGCCTCATCGATATGGATGACCTTAATAACGGGCCTGGCGATCTGGGAGGCGTAGGCCCAGGACTCGCGGCCGCTGAGCTGCACCAGGTCCAGGCCGCACTCCTCAGCGATGCGGTTCACGTCCGGGGCCGGGCTGCCCGCGAAGACGCCGACGATGGCCGGCGGCTGCGGCAGGGCGGCGCGCACCGCCCGCGCCACCGCAGTGGCCTGCTCAGGGGTCACCTGGCGCTTGCTTCTGGCGAAGACCAGGCCGAGGAAGTCGGCGCCCAGCTTGGCGGCGGCGATAGCGTGCTCCGGCTCTCGCAGGCCGCATATCTTGATGTGGGTCTTTTTCCTCATCGTTTCTTCCCCGCCTGTGCGCCGAACATCTCCCGCACCTTGGCGGCGGGGTCCTTTGCCTTCACCAGTGCCTCGCCGATAAGGACGGCATCGATACCTTGCGCCCGCAGGGCCGCGATGTGCTCCGCCGTCTCGATGCCGCTCTCGCTCACCACGATGCGGTCCGCGGGAATGAGGGGGCGCAGCGCGCGGGTCACCGCCAGGTCGGTCTTGAAGCTGTGCAGGTCACGGTTGTTGATGCCGATGACCTTGGCCCCGGCGTCGACGGCCCGCACGGCCTCGGCTTCCGTATGCACCTCCACCAGCGCCTCCATGCCAAGTTCTCGCGTCAGCCGCAGCAACTTCGAAAGCTGCACCTGCTCCAGCGCCACGACGATGAGCAGCAAGGCGTCAGAGCCGTAGGCGCGGGCCTGGTAGACCTGGTAGGGATCGATGATGAAGTCTTTGCGTAGCAGGGGCGGGCAGCGCTGGCCTAAGGCTTCTCGTATAGCGACGAGATGATCAAGGCTGCCCTGGAAATAGGGGGCATCGGTGAGGACGGAGATGGCCGCCGCGCCTGCGTGCGCGTAGGCCTTCGCAAGCCGCACCGGGTCGAAGTCGGGCGCGAGGAGGCCCTTGGACGGCGACGCCTTCTTGACCTCGGCGATGAGCCGCACACCGTCGCCCCGCAGGGCCGCCGCGAAGTCGCGCGGCGCGGCCTGGGCCGCGATACGCTTCTCCAGCGCAGCCAGGGGCGCGCGGGCCTGGGCTGTTTCCACCTCCCGGGCCTTGTCCGCCAGAATCCGCTCCAAGAAGGATGCCGCCATACGGGTCAATTCTACCAGCAACGATCGCCCAGGATAGCCACACGCTAGGGAACCCTTTCTTGCCCAAGAAAGGGTTCCCTAGACCCTCCCCAAGAACTTTAGCACCCAAAGAATATGGGAAAGGGCGGGGGTCGACCCTCGCCCTTTCCCATCGCTTTCAGCGTGTCAGAGTCTTCTGGTAAGAGCCTAGGAAAGCCTCTTCTCCCAGAAGTGAGCCCTACTGGTTACTCTCTGGGGAGGCCGAGGCCGCGTGCGATAACGGTGCGCTGCACCTCCGAGGTGCCCGCGC
>JACPQI010000154.1 GCA_016190545.1 Chloroflexota bacterium | reverse complement strand
CCTTGGTATAGGGCCCGCGCAAGAGCTCTATGGAGGAGAGATGAGCGATCAGGACCACACCTGGGAGCCCACCAATCGGGGTGGTGTCGAACGTCTCCATCTCTGGCGGCTCTCGCCCCACCGTAAGTTGGGCCAGTCGGTCGGACAGACGGAGGATCGCAGACTGGAACGCAGCGTGGGCGGTTTCACCGGTTAGGCCAGGGGAGTGCTCCAGGACTAGACAAATATTGATCATGTGCGAGGGGAAGGGGACTGCCCCGGCGCCGGACATCTCCACGAACTCGAATGCTCGTAGCTGCGAAATCGCACTGAATCCCCGCCCCGCCGCGTCTTGGCGGGGAGTTTCTCCGCACCCGATCACGGCGATCCCCGCCAGCCTATGGGTTAGGCCCTCACCCACTAGATGCAACGGCCGACCGCATACCCCTGGATACACCGCTCCCAACCCTTCGACCTTCACCCTGGGCTCGACAATGTCATAGATATTGACGATTCGCACCTTCTCGCCAGGCCGCACTATCTGCAGATCAGCATGGGTGATGCGCTGATCTGCCAGCGCCAAGGCAACCAGTTCCTCCCGATTCAACACCAACCGCTTGTCCTGTATACAAGTTTCCGCGCCAAAGACAACTTCATTCATCGGAAACGTGCCCAGCCTAAGCATCATCCATCCCCCTCGCAACGGTCATCCCACTTGAAAAGAACCGAATCCGGTTGTCATGCTAGCTTGAACAGCCTTACTCTTCATCCAAGTGAGGCGCACAGGACTATGTCCTTAGCGCATTATTCCCCACAATCAACAGATTCACCCCGGCGCTAGAAATCGGCATAGCTCTGTTTGCCCCAACCATAAATGTCCCGCAGGTGGCTGACACCATACCTGCCGTGGACCCCCGGCAGCTCCTTGTACCACCGCTCTTCAGGATTGCGCGCCCCCACCACCTTATCCACCGCCGGGAAGGGCCCGGCGCATCCACCTGTACCCGTGCTCACAATAGCCACTGCCTCCGGCACGTACGCGATGAAAGGGGGAGCACTCCCGTCCTCCGGGTCCTCTTCCTCCGTCAGCAAGACGGTCTTGATTCCCAGCTTCTCGCACGCCTGAACAGTCAGCATCGTCTCGATGGTGCGCTGGCCCCGGACATCAGTGGTGACGATGGCGCCCTTAGCGCCCAGCATCTTGGCGGCCATAGCCGCCCGGTTGGAGACTGCCTGCTTCTCCTCCTGCATGCCCCAGTTGGTGAGGTACACCAGGCAGGCGAGGAAGTTCCAGTCCTGGCCGTGTCGTCTTGGTTACTCACCCGCAGCACCGGCTAGCCGGGCGTGGTCCCGTGACTGTCCCTGATGTAATAGGTGAGGACCTCGTCCTCTTCGATCGAGAGTCGGCGCACTATCTCGCCGTGGAGCGCGCATGCCAAGAGGCGGGCATTGTCCCCCGAATCCATATTCTCCTTGATAGTGCGGAGGCAACCAAGCAGATGGTCAAGCGAGACCTTGGGGTCGCTTTCCTTCCCTGGAGCGCCGTTCATGACGAGCTTACCATGGGAACCTTGGCCTACGTGCCTATTGCTGACATGCCTGGGGTTCCTTTGCCAGCCGTCGCCATGTTGCTCCGTGGCCGCAGGCAGACGCAGCCAGCGAGAGCATTCTTAGACATGCTGCGGGCAGACCTGGGTCGGGAGTCTAAGGTCGCTCCAGCCAACGAAACACCTCAGGCGTAAGCAGCCTCAACACTCTGCGTCGGCACACTCTTGTTGCCCTTGCTTACTGGCCTCCCGCTACGGACCCTTTATACGCAGCAGAGGTCCTATCGGCCTTGAGCGGGCCCGCCCTTTCCTGAGGCGGCAGCTCGCTCGCCTAGGAGAGATGCCAAGGGAAGGAAGCGTGTAGCGTGGGCAACGACGATGCCCCCGCCGAGTGCAATCGCAAAGGTTATACCACGGAACTCGGCAACCAGCCCCATCGCCATAGATCCCAGATGTAGGCTGCTGGCGAGGAAGCTGTACACGCCAGCAACCCGTCCTCGAAGCGCATCAGGGGCGAGGCTCTGCACAAGGGTATTCCCGGCCGTGTCGTATGTGGCCCCTGCGCCGCCCGCCACAAAGACTAGGGCTAAGGATAGGGCCAAGTTCCGGGAGAAGGCAAACACCAGCATGGCTATGCCGAAAGTCAGCGCTGCTGATAGAAAGAGCCAGCCCTTCCCCCGAACGTCTCCTAGCACCGCCAGAGACAACGTGGCTACGATAGCACCCAGGCCCCACAGGGCCGAGAGAAATCCATGGATACGGGGCCCAGCCCCGAGGACATCCCTTACGACCACCGGAAGCATGAACATCGTGGCGGATCCGAAGAATTCAGTGAAAAGGATCACGAGCATCACCGATCGAATTGGGGGATAGTGAAAGGCGAAGAAAAAACCCTCCCACAGGTTACGCCAGTTGGAGGTGACGGCGGGGATGGTCCTTGGAGGGCTCTTCAGGGGCAACAGTAGCACGCTGGAGAGCAGGGCGATGGCGCCGATGCTCACGAACAGCATCCCGTTGCCCCATGCCGATAGAACAAGCCCCCCGGCCAGTGGGCCAATAAGGACGGCAAGATACACAGCGGTGAACTGTGTGGCCATGGCGTTGAGCATGGTTTCGCGGCCGACGAGGTCGAAGGTGAGACTGGCCCGGGCAGGACTGTGAGACGCCCGCGCCATGCCCTGGATTGCAGCCACTAGCAACACGTGCCACAACTGCACCAGCCCGGAGAAGACCATGGAGGCTAGGAAAAATAGCGAGGCGGCATTGACGGCGTGGGACGTCATCAAAATAGCCCGTCGGTCCAGCCTGTCCACTATGAGGCCTCCCAGCGGACTAAAGGCGACGGCAGTCACACCCATGACGCCTGGGGCGAGTCCCACCCAAAATGGAGAGTCCGTCAGGTCTAGGAGCAACCAACCCTGCCCCATACTGTGGGCCATAGAGACTAGAGCACTGGTGAAGCTGCTCCCACAAAGCCAAGGGAAGCTGGGCACACGCAGGGCAGCCAACGGCCCAGCGGTCTTGGTCACGAGGGACACACTGCACTCCTCACATAAGAATTCACCAAGATCTCAAGCGGGAGGGTTCCTCGGCAACCCCATCCACCCAATGCAAGGCCGAGAACCTCGCCCGTTCCTCGTTTTCATCCATGGCCATGGCATAGCCCTACGCCAAGACTAACAGTTACCGCAACCGATCCGGATTTGGAGGGCGATTATAGCACGCGCTGGAGAGATGAGTAGCCCGTCCCGGCGTTGCTCTGCGCTCGGGCGTGGTGGATGAGGTCCGCATGTACAACCGGGCCCTGTCGCCGGCGGGGTTCAGACCATAGCCAGTGGGCTTGCACCGAGAGCTACAGCGCTATCGGCAACCTGCCTGACCAGCAATACCTGCCGCTCTTCGCCTGCTAGCTAGTAAAACAGGCGGGTGTCAGTCCTGATGGGGCGAATCCACTCGCCCCGATAACACTTCTCTCGGAAAGAAAGATCAGGCTAGCCCAATCGCCGTGGTAAACTACGGATATTCTAGGCAGTCATCTTAAAGCGCTCTAGCCAGGAATCTATCCCAAGAACCTTGATTCCTGAAGGCAACGACGATGTACGTGGCGTTAGCTCAACCCAGAATGACAAGGATTAACTTGCCTGCGGGCTAGCGCTGCCTACCCTTTCCTCGCCGCCACTGCGTTCTTGACGATGGCCAGGAACTCCTCCGCCTTGAGGCTGGCGCCGCCCACCAGCCCGCCGTCGATCTCCGGCTGGCCCGCGAACTCCGCGATGTTATCCGATTTCACGCTCCCGCCATAGAGGATGGGCGTCGCCTGCGCGAAGTCGTTGCCGTACAGCCCGGCCAGCAGCTCGCGGATGAGGCCCATCGACTGGTTGGCGTCGGGCCCGCGCGCCGCCAGCCCTGTGCCGATGGCCCACACCGGCTCGTAGG
>JACPQI010000151.1 GCA_016190545.1 Chloroflexota bacterium | reverse complement strand
GGCTATGTCTGAATTGCTGATGAGGTGTTTGGTCCCGTTCAGAACGTAGGAGCCGCCGCGCTTCTCATCCGTCGTCTTGATATCCACCCCGGTGCCGGTGTCCGGCTCCGTGAAGGCAAATCCGCCGATGGTCTTGCCACCCACGATGGGCCGCAGGTATCGCTCCTTCTGCTCCTTTGTGCCGTGAAAATACAGCATCCGCCATATGGCGGTACCCATGTGCGTGAACCCCCGGACCACCCCGCCGACGCCTGCGGGAATCTCCAGCAGCCTGTACCACTGGCTGTACGGGAGGCTGTAGCCGCCGTATTCCTTGGGATAGGGGAGCGACAGCAACCCGGCCTTGGACATGAGCGGAAGAAGCCGCTTGTCCATCTTGTCCAGCTCATCGGCCTTTTCCGCCAGTGGCTCCAGTTCGTTGTAGGCGAAGGGGATAAGGTCCTTGCGGTACTTCTCAAGGTCTCGTGGGATGCGGTACTTGCTGATATCCAGGCTCATAGCCGTGTGCTCCTCTTCTATTTCACATAGGTGTCCTGGGCTGCCATTACCATACGCTAAACGTTTCAGGCGCGCAAGGTCTGGGACGGCTTCTGTTGTTCCGCCCCGCCCGTGCTATGCTAAGCGGCACAAGGCGGCAGGAGGAGTCATGCTGTTGCAAGGCAAGGTAGCAATGGTGACGGGCGCCGGAGGCGGCATCGGGAAGGCGATTGCGCTGCGGCTGGCCCAGGAAGGGGCGCGTGTTGTGGTAGTGGACCGCAAGGGCGCAGACGCCGCCGCTGCCGAGATCACGGCCCGCCACGCCCCCGCACACGGCCTCTCGTGCGACATCACTCGCGAGGCCGAGGTCATCACTGCCTTTCGCGCCATCGCCGCTAGCCACGGTACCGTGGACATTCTGGTGAACAACGTCGGGCTGCTTCAGCGAAAGCCGCTCCTGGACATGTCGGAAAAGGAGTGGGACATTCACTTCAACGTCAACGTGAAGGGAGCGTTCTTCTGCAGCCGCGAGGCCGCCAAGCTCATGGTGCAAGGTGGCAACGGCGGGCGCATCATCTGCATCGCTTCGCTGTCGGCGAAGACGGCCCAACTGGGCATGGGCGCATACGGCGCAGCCAAGTCGGCCCTCGTCCAGATGACCAAGGTCCTGGCCCTAGAGCTAGCTCCCCACAACATCCTTGTCAACGTGGTGGCCCCTGGCCCGACCGACACCGAGAACATGCGGCGGTTTTTTGCGGGCAACAAGCAAGCGGCGGTCGACGACCTGGTGAAGGGCAGCCTAGTCGAGTACCGCCCACCCATGCTCATCGGGCGGCTTATCACGACGGAAGAGCAGGCCAACGCCGTGCTGTTCCTGGCCTCGCCCGGGGCCTCTGGCATCACGGGCCAGGTGTTGTACACTGCCGGCGGGCAAGACGTTCTGTAGGCGGAGGCTCTCCCTCCGACAACTCCGCACGCTTTGTGGCAGACTTGAAAGTTGCTTCTCACACCACTTAGCTCTCTATGCTCTCCATCCGGCGTTGGGACACAGCCAGCTCCAGCAGGTGGCGCATCACCTGGAGGCCCTCCGGCTTCATAAGGTCGAGGCTGGAGAGGGCGATGGCCCGGTGCAACACACCGGACGAGACTGTTGTCTGCACGGAGCCTTCACCGGCAGGAAGCTGCACGCCGAGGGCCGCGGCCATCGCCTTGGCCTGCCGTACGCCGACGGCGCTGGCATGGCAGCGGGTAAGGGCGCGCCCCTTGTGGAGCAGCGTCACGCCGGTCTTGGTACGTCTTACCGTCACCAGGACCTGGCCTCGGGGCCGCTCCAGCAGTTTCTCCGCGTAGTCCTGGGCCCGTTTGCGGCTGATGGACATGGCTTATCTAGCTTGGCGTTCTGGCCTCGATATCGGCGATGCGCTCCTTGAACCGCCACCGGCCGTCGGGGCACTTCACCAGGGTGTCGTGGTAGCGACCGAAGGCGCTGATCAAGGGGACTCCCTTGTCCTCATGCAGGGTCATGTAGTAGCTCTGGACCCGGGCCAAGCCGCCGTCAAGGGAGATGACGGGCTCGACGAGCACATGCTTGCGGTACTTGGCGGGCGGCTTGGGGCTGCGGGCGATGAACGCGGCAAGCGCCTCGCGGCCAGCGTACCTGGCGCTCTGGAAGGACTCCATCCGCGACATTAGCTCGAACACGCCGTCCTCGGTGAAGCAGTCCACCCAGTCCTGCTCCAGGCCGTAGTCGATGCTGTGGCCGTAGCGGTACAGGGTGCTGAGGACCGCTCGATCGTCTTCTAGCCATTTTAGCCGCGCTTCAAGTTGGCTGGTGTCGTCCCGCCCTGCGCTGGTCATAGCCTGTCCTTCCCCGGCTACTTATCAAAATGGGCCTCCACGTCAGCGATGCGCTCTTTGAACCGCCACCTGCCGTCAGCGCACTTCAACATCGTATCGTGGTAGCGACCGAAGGAGCGGACAAAGGGTACCTTCGCGGCGCTTTCGTCGAGGCGAGCGAAGTAGCTGACCGCCTTGGCCTGCGCGCTATCGCTGGTGATGACAGGCTCGATGAGCAGGTGCTTGTGGTACTTGGCGGGCGCCCTCGTATGTTGAGCGACGAATGCGGCGAGCGCCGCCCTCCCGGCATGACGCTTGCCAGCCGGTCCCGCGCGGCGTCGTACGTCGAAGGCGCCGTCCTCGGTGAAGCAGTCCACCCAGTCGTGTTCCAGGCCGTAGTCGATGCTGTGTCCGTAGCGGTAGAGGGTGCGTAGGATGGCGCGCTCCTCCTCCAGGAGCGCGAGTCGTGCTTGGAGTTGGTCCGCACCGAGGCCCTTTGCAGCGGGCGGCGCGTCCCTCCTATCGCTCTCTTGTGTGACCGACAGGTCTTCTTGTCCCACGCCGCGCTGGTATGGACGGGGATCCCAGGCCTCCAGCTCATCCAGGCGCTCCTTGATGCGCCAGATCCCGTCAGCGCGCCGCACGATGGTGTCGATGTACCGCCCGAAGGCACGGACAAAGGGGACGCCTTTGTCCTCGTGCAGGACCATGTAGTAACTCTGGACACGGGCCGAGTCGCCATGAAGAGTAATCAGTGGCTCGATGAGCATATGCTTGCGATACTTGGCCGGTGGCCTGGGGCTGCGGGCGATGAAGGCCGCAAGCGCCTCGCGGCCATTGAATGTGGTGCTCTGATAAAAGCCCACCCGTGCCTTCAGGTCGAAGACGGCGTCGTCTGTGAAGCAGTCCAGCCATTGCTGTTCCAAGCCGTAGTCGATGGCGTGTCCGTAGCGGTACATGGTGCGCAGGATGTCCCTCTCCGCCTCCAGCGCCTCGAGCCGCTTTGCCAGCTCTGCAACGGTATGTCGGTTGGTCTGCTCCATAGTTCTCTCCAGGCCGTGTTGGACCGATTATAACGTCCTGTCAATACTTTTGTCTCTGCGTGTGGCTGGGGAGCGCGGAGCCTCCAAAGGTATAATTGGTGCAGAAGTCGCTGGCTGGGGAAAAGAAGCCAGAGTCGAAGGAGGACCCTTGCCTAACTCTCGTGAAAGCGTCGTCTTGGCCTATAGCGGCGGCCTGGATACCACCGTCGCCATCCGCTGGCTTCAGGAAAACTACAACATGGACGTCATCGCCCTCACCGTGGACATCGGCGGCGGCTTGGACCTGGACGATGTGCGGCAGCGCGGCCTCAAGGCCGGCGCCAAGAAGGCCATTGCCGTGGACGCGCGGGAGGAGTTCGTCCGCGATTATGTGTTCCCGGCGCTTCAAGCGAACGCTATCTACGAAGGCAAGTACCCTCTCGCCACCGCCCTGGGCCGGCCTCTTATCGCCAGCCATCTGGTGAAGGTGGCCCTGGCCGAGGGCGCCACCGCCATCGCTCACGGCTGCACCGGCAAGGGGAACGACCAGGTGCGCTTCGACGTGACCACCATGGCGCTGGCGCCCCACCTCAAGGT
>JACPQI010000150.1 GCA_016190545.1 Chloroflexota bacterium | reverse complement strand
CGATACGCGTTGCCATGTCGGCCAGCTTGAGCTGGATGGCCTGGTGCTCGCAGATGGGCTTGCCCATGGAGTGGCGCTGCTGCGAGTACTTGATAGCCTTCTCGAAGGCGGCCTGGGCCACGCCCACGGCCCGCGCCGCAATGTTCACGCGGCCCAGTTCCAGGCCGCGCATCATCTGCATGAACCCTTCGCCTTCTCGTTCGCCCACCAGGGTCGTGGCAGGTGCGCGGTGGTTCTCGAAGATGAGCTCTGTGGTGTCTACGCCCCGGTAGCCGAGCTTGTCGAGGTGGCGGCCATGACGGAAGCCGTCGCCTTTCTGCAATATGAAGCAAGAGATGCCCCTATGCGCCGGCTTGATGTTGCGGTCGGTCTTCGCTAGCACGGCAAAGGTGTTGCCGTGTTCGCCGTTGGTGATCATCATCTTGTTCCCGTTAAAGATATAGTCGTCGCCATCCCGCGCGGCATAGGTCTCGATGGCTGCGACATCTGAGCCGCAGTTGGGCTCCGTGATGGCGATGCCACCCCTGTTCTTACCAGTGACCATGGAGGGAAGCATGCGCCGCTTCTGCTCTTCCGTGCCGAAGGTCTGGACGACATAGGCCATGATGAGATGAGAGTTGAGCACGCCGCTCATGCTCATCCATCCCTTGGATACCTCCTCGATAATCATGGCGTAGGTCTGAATGTTGAGGCCCATACCTCCGTACTTCTCACTGATGATGCACCCGAACAGGCCCATCTCTTTCATCTTGTCGACGAGGTGATGGGGGTAGCGGTCCTCAATGTCATAGCGTTGAGCGATGGGCGCTATGTCTTTCTGCACGAAATCGCGAATGAGAGTAACGATCTGCTTTTGTTCTTCGGTGGGGTGGGCCGGCATGCTTTTTGCCTCCTGGAGTATCGCCTTCACAAGTGCCGTACACATAGTAGCAAGGCGGCAAGGCGAGCGCAAATCTTCGCCTCAGCCCTACAGGAGTAAGATGAAAGCGCAGGCACGTATGAGTGAAGTGACGAAGGCCTCAAAGGAAGAGGAGCAGTTCTGGGAAGGGCTGGAGCACCTTGTCGATATGCTCCTCCTAAGCCGTCCCACCCGTTCACCAGGGCCGTTAGGCCCTGCTCCACCATTCGCTTCGCCGGAGACGTGGGAGGAGGCGTGCAGGCGTATGCTGGAGCAGCTTCGGCGATTGGAGAGTCAGGAGCTTACGGCCAGGCAGCGCGAGGCCCTCGCTCATGCGGTGCGCCGTCTCACCGGTGGGCTGGAGGACGCGAAGGGAGGCTAGCGCTCGTCCACATCCTGACCCCGCCAGGTCTTGCGATACCCGGTGGGGCGGCGCTTGGACAGGCGCAGGTACCCGAGATAGCCAAGCACAACGATGACCCCTCCAGCGATGGCGAGAATAGTGCCCGAGCGTTCCCACGTCGTGCGGATAACCAGGCCCACGAGCAGGAAAAGGAACCCCAGAGGCATAAGACTGCGGGCATCGATGACAGGCGACCGTTGCTTCTTTTTGAAGTTCATGCGGCGACGCCAGAACTTCCAGCGGGACGGCAGTTGGATGATACGCGGCCCAGAGGTCTCCGACTTGCGTATGATTTCTTCTATTTGGCGGTCGAATTTTGTAGGCATTGCCCCTCCCCCCACACATCATGCTTAGTCAGTCCAGCGTAACAGGTTTGAAGCATTTTTTCTACCAGGGCTGGGCAGAGGGGCCCATGCCGCTTTCCTGTACTGTGGAGAGCGTCGCCATCAACTATAATGCGAACGGCCATAGCTGGACATCACAGAAGGAAGCGCAACAGCCGTGACGACCTTCGATAGCCTGCTCCGCCGCGTCCAGAAGGCGGCTCGCTATGCGGGCGGCGAATGGAACAGCGTGCGCAAGGACTGGGACGCTACGCCAGTGCACGTCGCCGTCATCTACCCAGACCTCTATGAGGTAGGCATGACCTGCGCCGGGGTGCAGGAACTGTACCAGACTGTGAATAGTCGTCCTTCATTCCTCATGGAGAGGGCGTTCGCGCCAGCGCCGGACTTGGCAAACGAGCTGCGCCGGGAGCGAGTACCGCTGTGGAGCCTGGAGAGCAGACGATCTCTCGCTACCTTCAATGTCATTTGTTTTTGGCTTGAACGGGAGTTGGCGTACCCAGCCATCCTCGAAGTTATGGACCTGGCCGGCCTTCCCTTCCTGTCACGGGAGCGCGATGAGCGCCAGCCGCTTATCGTCGCTGCTGGCCGTTGCTGCAACAATCCGGAGCCCCTCGCCGACTTCTTCGATCTGTTCCTCATCGGCGATGGAGTGGATGGACTTGTAGATCTGCTGAGTCTATACCAAGCGACAGGCGCCACGGCAAAGGGACACCGCCCGCAGAAAGAGACGTTTCTGGAGCACGCTGCGACAATGCCGGGCGTCTATGTGCCGGGCCTCTATAATGTCCGCAGCCTGGACTGCGGCGTGGATGCCTCGGTTGCTCCGTTATCTGCCGGGGTGCCAGAAGTCATACACGCTCGGCATGGCGGCCAGGAGCGCGTCACGCTTCGTCCTATCGTACCTTTGTTACAGACGGTGCGCGACTGGGCTGTCCTTCCCGTTCAGCAGCGCTGGCTGACTGGAGATGCCACTCGCGACTTTCTAGAAGACCTCGACAGGTTGATCAGGCAGTCCGGCTACGAGGAGATTGAACTGGCGCCTCCGGAAGGTACCGGGCCGCACGCCCTCGCGCCGCTGGTGCGGGCGGTACGCAGCGTATACCCCCCCGAACGGCTCGGCATCGCTCTTCCGGGACTGCCCCCCACTCCCGACGGAGTAGCTCTTGCAGCCGCGGCGAGCGGCGCCAAAAAGTCCAGCCTGACCCTCGCCGTCCAGGCTGGCAGCGAGCGCTTGCGCCGTATGTTGGGCATGGACGTGCCGGACGATGTGGTCCTGCAAGCGGTGGCCTCCGCCCTCGCATCAGGGTGGTCATCCTTCAAACTCCAGTTCTTGCTGGGGCTGCCGAAGGAGACCATGAGCGATGTAGAAGCCATTGCAAGTCTAGTCATGCGTGTGAGCGCCGCCGCTTCCGAGCAACTGGGGCGGCCACTGCGCATGCGGGTCGTCATCTCGCCCTTCATCCCCCGGCCTCATACGCCTTTCCAATGGTGCGCGCTCGAAACGCTGGAGGCGCTAGGCGAGAAGACCGGCTTCCTCAAGCGTGGGGTCCGGCGGCGTGCCGACCTCACGATCGAACCTCTGGAGCCACGGCTGATCGAGGCGCTGCTGGCCCGGGGCGACCGTCGCCTAGGCGCAGCCGTCCTCGCGGCCTGGCGCAAGGGGGCAGTCCTGGATAGCCAGGTGGAGCACTTTCGATACGAGCCATGGCTGGAAGCGCTGAGCGAGACGGGCTTGGACATGGGGCACTACCTGCATCGGGAGCGAGGGTTGCTGGAGACCCTGCCGTGGGACCACATCGTGGTCCGCCAGCCCAAGGAGAGGCTGGCGGCAGCCTATCAACAGATGACGACTACAGGCCCGCCTTAGGCGCCCTAGCGGGCCAGTCGCCGCAGCGCCGCTGAGGCCAAATCGACCCCCACCACCAGTATGAGATACCACAAGAGCAACAGCATGACATCCGTGTAGTGGAAGAAGCTCATGGACAACCGGAAGTCGCGCCCCAGACCGCCGGCGCTCACAAACCCCACGACGATGGTGGTACGGATAATGACCTCCCAGCGGTAAAGAAGGTAGGTAAGGAATTGGGGCATGACCTGAGGCGCTACGCCATAGAGGAGGACGTGGAAAGCGCCCGCGCCCGACGAGCGCAGCGCCCGGGCTGGCCGGGGGTCGCTGTTCTCCACGACCTCGGCGTTCAGCTTGCCCAGAATGCCGAAGTTATGGATGCCGAGAGCCAGCGCTCCTGGGATGATGCCTGGCGAGAACACAAAGACCAGGAGCATGGCCCACACCAGCTCCGGCACGGCCCGGGTGAAGGTGAAGATCCCTCGAAACACGAAGAAGAGGCTGCGCCAGCGCCACGAGCGTGATGAGGCGAGTTCACCAAGCATGACGTTGCGGGCTCCGAACATCATGGTCAGCAGCGCGCCGGCGCCTGCGATACCAATAGCTAACACACTCATGGCCAGCGTGTCATAGGCTAGCCCGCCGGTATGGCGCCACTTGTCCCAGCGTTGGAATGCAGGCGTAACGCTGGAGCCCACCCCGAACAGGTCGTTCACAAATTGCCAGAAGCGGTCCCAGGTCTTTATTGAAAACACACCGAGGGCAGCCCTTTCGTCAGACACGAGGACGAAGACCCAGGATGCGACGGCGATGGGCAGAAAGAGGAGGAGTGATAGCACAACGAAACTTACGCGCGGTCGTGCTGTTGGCCGAGGGGTTAATGCGGGGGCCAGCGTAACGGGATCGCTCATCGGGTCAAGCTCTTGCGTGTGAGCGAGCTCCACACGTTGATGGCGACGATGATCAACACCATGAACAGCAAGAGCGTCCATACCTCGTTGTAGTGGAGGTCGCCCAGGGAAAGCTGAATGCGGTAGCCGAGGCCGCCCAGGCCGATGAAGCTCATGATGGCGGCGGAGCGTACGCCGCACTCCAGACGGTAGAAAGTGTAGCTCAGCATATCGGGAAAGGCCTGGGGGAACCTGCCGTACCAGAACACCTTCCACTCGGACGCTCCGCTGGCGCGAAGAGAGCGGAGCGGGCCTTGAGGGGTGTCTTGCAACTGCTCGGCGTAAATCCGGCCCAGGATGCCGGCATAGGGAATGCCCAGGGCCAGCACACCAGCCAGGGGCGAAAGGCCTATGGCTACAACGAACAGCCATGCCCACACCAGCTCGTGGATGGAGCGCAGCGCCGCCAGGACAAGCCGTACGCCGGCAATATTTGCCCAGCGCGCCCGTCTGCCCCGGACCACGGTGCCGGAAGCCAGGACGCCCAGCGGAAAGCCTATGGCGACGGCCAGGGTGACGCCGGCGAAAGCGTAGGCCAGCGTGGTCCAGGTATCCTCTATCGCCAGCTTGAGGAAGCCGGGCGATAGCTCAAGGTCAAGAATGGCCGTGAAGAACTCACGGACGGCCTTGCCGCCGCCGGGATGGACAAGACTGTGAGGCCAGCCGACGCTGAGAAGGCTCCAGAGAAAGGCGGCCCCGAGCAGAAGGGTGAGGGACCAGCGGCCCTCAAGAAAGCGGAGTTGGCGTTTCACCCCGGAGTCCTTGGAGAGCGTAGAGTCGCTCCAGCAGTCCATCGTTGACCTGGCCCGCAGGCAGGTCAAACTGCAAGGCGCCGTTGCGCAACCCGATGATGCGGGAGAAGTGGGCGCGGGCTAGGTGCACGGAATGGAGGCTGGCGACCAGGGTCTTGCCGGACTCCTTCGTCAGGCCCGTCAACAGCCGCACTAGGTCCTCGGCGCGAGTGGGGTCGAGGGAGGCGACCGGCTCGTCAGCCAGGATGGCTTGCGGGTCCTGGACCAGGACGCGGGCGATCGCTAACCGCTGCTGCTCGCCTCCGGACAAATGCGACGTTCGCGCGTTCAACTTATCGGCGATCCCGACTTTGCGCAGGGCCTCCAGCGCCTTCTCTCGTTCTCGCGGCGAAATGAGAGAGAAGAACGAGCGGGCGAAACTCCACTCGCCGAGCCTGCCGGCCAGGACGTTGTGGACTGCCTGCATATTCAGCACCAGGTCCGACTGCTGTGGGATCACGCCGACCAGTCGCGCAAGTTGGCGGCCCGAACCCAGGCTGGACGGGTCCAGGCCATTGACGCGCACTGACCCTGCCGTCGGCTGGATGACGCCGCCAAGCAGGAATAACAGCGTGGTCTTGCCGCTGCCACTGGGTCCGACAATGGCTACCGTCTCGCCGTGCTCGACCTCAATCGTCACGGGTTCCAGCGCCGTAACGCCAGGGTAGGCTTTCATCACTCCCTGCGTGTGAAACATAGGGGGTAAAGGGGACTGCATCCCGTCCCGGCTGTTACTGGACGATGCCAAGAGAGCGGGAGACAGACTCGATGGCCTTGTAGTTCTCATTTTTCGTCGTAATGAAATGGTCTGCATCGAATACTTTCAGGGTATCCGGGTCCTCCTGGCCCATCTCCAGAAGCGCTTTGGTGAGCCGCTCCGTGAAACCAGCCCCAAAGGTCTTATCAAGGTCGGGCCGCACGACCCAGTGGTAGTCGTAGTAGGCCGGTGTGGTGTAGAACGCATTGACTTTGGATGTATCAATCTGGCCGCTTTGCACCAGGCGCTTCCACACGTCTTCGTTGAGGGCGCCTGCCTGGTAGGCGCCGCTCTCCACCAGCTTCGCCGTCCTGTCATGGGAGCCGGAGAAGCCGGGCGCGCCGTTAAAGTCTTTTTCCGGGGTGAGGCCGACTTGCTGGATGTAGTAACGGGGCATCAGGTGCCCGGACGTAGAGCTTTCGCTGCCGAACGTGAACGTCTTCCCTTTGAGATCAGCCAGGGACGCAATGCCCGTGTTGGTTCCCGCAATGAACACGGAGTGGAACCGCTCGTCCTGCGGGCGCTGTGCAATCGCCTGGGCGCCGGGCGTCGCCAACCGGGCCTGCACGCCGGTCAGTCCACCATACCAGCCCAGGTGGATGTCGCCCTGCCGGAAGCCCGTGACGACGGCAGAGTAATCGACTGTGGGCACGTACTTGGCTGGGACGCCGAGCTTCTTGGAAAGATAGGTGGCGACCCCCTCAAAGCGACGCACGAGGATGGAGGCCTCCTGGTCCGGAATGCCCGCGATGACGATGGTCTTGCTGGTCTTAGCAAGAGAAGATACGGCTTGGTTGCCCGTGCTTTCTACGCCACCGCCGCAGGCAGATATCAAAGTGAGCAGGAGCGGAAGTAGGAATACCAGGGGCAAGGAAGAGAGCCGCATGTTGTCTCCTTGGACGCGAATCATACAGCAGCCAATAAACATCGGGTATTCTAATGTAGCACATTGTGATTGTCAATAACGTTGAAGCAAAAGAACAGGGCCTGCGGCTCGTTTCGACATTAAGTCCCTGCTTGTAGGGACTCCGCAGGCCCTGTGGCAGCCCAACCCCATGCTGCCGCGCCCATGCCGCCTGTTGCCGACTCGGGCGTCTGGCCGACAGGCCCTGTGGGCTTTAGCCGGTTGCGCGCCTTTGTCATGGGCTTCCCGCTGACTTTTATCCTAGCGCAACTCCATAGCTGTGTCCAGAGCAACGGCGCACGATGAAGGGTGCACAGCTACCCGGCTAGAGGGGTCGGGGGAGGAGGCGTGGCTACTTTCTGACCTTGACAGCGAACTCGCGGAGCTCTTTGGGCAAGGTAAACTGGACGTTCTCGTCCAGGACATGGGCCTCTTTCACTTCGAGACCGCCGCGCTTGCGGAGGTAGTCCAGCACCCCCTGCACAAGCACGTCCGGGGTGGAAGCGCCGGACGTGACCCCCACCGTCTTGGCGCCTTCCAGCCAGGCCGGGTTAATCTCCCCGGCATCATTGACCAGGTAGGCGCGGTGGCCCTGTACCTCGGCCACTTCGCGCAGGCGGTTGGAATTGGAACTGTTATGGGCGCCTACCACCAACACCATATCCACCTTACGGGCGATCTCCTTCACGGCAGTCTGGCGGTTCTGGGTGGCATAACAAATATCGTTGCGCACTACCAGATTCGGGAAGCGTCGTTTCAGGGCCTCCACCACCTCGCGTGTATCATCGACGCTCAACGTGGTCTGGTTCAACGCCACGACTTTGTCCGGCGTAGGAACCTTCAGCTGTTCTACCTCGGCGACGCTGTCAATGAGGTGAATACGGTCGGGCGCATGGCCGATGGTGCCGATCACTTCATCGTGCCCTTCATGCCCAATGAGGATAATGGAATAACCCTCTTTAGCGTACTTCAGCGCCTCCAGGTGGACTTTGGTCACCAGCGGGCAGGTGGCGTCAATAGCGGTGAGGTGCTTGCGCCTGGCCTCGTCCCGCACCGCCGGCGACACGCCGTGAGCGCTGTAAATGACCACGCTGTTGTTGGGTACTTCGCCCAGGGAGTCGACGAAGATGACGCCCTTCTCGCGAAAGCTGGTGATGACGTGCGGGTTGTGGACAAGTTCGCGCCGGACGTAGACCGGCGGGCCGTACATCTCAAGAGCGAGGTCGCAAATATCGATGGCCCGCTCTACGCCGGCGCAAAAGCCGCGAGGGAAGGCCAACAGCGCTTTCATCGTAGTACCCGATCCTAGACGGCTTCGCCCTTGCGCATTCATGGCCGAAGCGCAGGCAAGTTTCCCATAGCCGCCCTGGCCTGTCAAGGTTTGTCGTGTGGCCCAGGGGGTTTCTTTCGGTGGGCCGGCGAAGCAACAAGGTCCGACGGCTTATGGGCGGCGGCTAGGAAATCACGGATGGCTGCTTCAAACTCCTGAGGTCTTTCGATGTGGATGCGGTGCCCGCACCGGGGGAACGTTACGAGCTTCCCATTGGGAAGAAGGCGCAGCATCTGTTCCGCTACATCCCGGCTGAGCACAGGGCTGTCTTCGCCATGCAAGACAAGGGTTGGGCAAGCGATCTTGTCCACGACAGGCCACAGGTCCGGCAGCCTTACGCCTGTGAGACGGCGTAGAGGCGTACGCACGAGGAAAAGCCGGAGCGGTGAGCGGAGGGCGGAGTCGAACTTCCATACCCAGCGTCCGTCGTCCCGCTGTTTGAGGGCGTGGTAGGTGAGGTGGCGCTCCATGTCCGGCACTGGCCGCGAGTCCTGCTTTCGCCGGAACTGGAAAGCATCAGATGGCGACGTGAAGCTGGCCTGTCCGGTGAACAGCGAGAAGATTTCTCGCGGTTTCCCTTTGACCGGGAGTTGAGGGCCTATATCCACAAGGACCAACCGCTCAACCTGGTCCGGGTTTGCCGCGGTATAGCCCATGGCGTTGAGCCCTCCTAACGACATTCCAAGCAGGCTGAACCGCTGGAGACCCAGCGTCCGGAGGAAGGCGCTCAGGTCTTCCATCATGGCCTCGTTGGAGTAGCCGTTCGGCGACCAATCGCTATCGCCGTGGCCTCGAAGGTCCATGGCGAAGATATGGAATTCTTCCGCCAGCGCATCGGCCAGGAAGTCCCAGCAATGGGCGTGGCTGGTGAAGCCGTGCAGGAGCACCAGGTATGGCGCGCTGGGGTTTTTCCACTCCAGGTAATGCAGGCGGCCCTCAGGTCCGCTGATAAACTTGCTTTCTGGCTGGTGACGTAGCGTGATGTCCATAGAAGAGGATGCCCGTTTAGCCTCAGCGGGCGGGACGCGCTATCCCTCTATCACTCCCTTGGTGCTGGGGACCTCGCCAGCCAGCCGAGGGTCAACCTTCACGGCATGGTAGAGAGCCTTAGCCAGCGCCTTGAAAACAGCCTCCAACTTGTGATGGTCGTTGACGCCGGACAGGAGCTTGGCATGCAGGTTGAGCCGGGCTTCGTAGGCAAAGGTGTGCAGGAAGTGCCGAGCCAGGTCCGTGAGAAGGTCGCCCAGCTTTGGCAAGTCGAAGTTGATTTGTACAAGAGCATAGCCGCGTCCGCTGATGTCTACCGCTACCTGGGCCAGGGCTTCGTCCAGCGGTACGATGGCATGGCCCATGCGTACGATGCCCCGCTTGTCGCCCAGGGCCTGGTTGAAGGCCTGGCCCAAGGCGATAGCCACGTCCTCCACCATGTGGTGGCCGTCCGGGTCCATGGTGGACTTGGCGGAAACGGCGAGGTCAAAGGCGCCATGCTTGGCCAGTTGGGCCAGCATGTGGTCGAACATGGTGAGGCCGGTTGAGATGTCGGCGCGCCCGGCGCCATCGATGGCCAAGCGCACCTCGACGGTCGTTTCGCCGGTGCGCCGGGTGATGGTGGCCTTTCGTTGCGGCTGCGCGCTCATAGCGGACACAGGATACGTCCTCTCCGATGGGAAATCAAGGTTTGAGCTCCTGGACGGCCAACGCAGCTTGGGATAGGATAGACGAGGGCCTGGGGATATGGCAGGCCCTGTGAGGGAACAATGTCGCAAGCGTTGAGGAAGTTCTATGAGGAACGCGGCCTGGCACATCGCATCGGCTTCGGCCAGCGGCCGGCCGTTATCGTCATCGACCTGCAGAACGGGTTTACGGACACAGTCTGTCCCGTGGGCAGTGACTTGAGCACCGTGATCGGCCACACCAACCGGCTCATTGACGTAGCGCATGGCAAGCTTTTCCCCGTCATTTTCACCCTTATCGCCTACGAGCCGCACCTGAAGGATGGAGGCGTGTGGCTGCGCAAGATGCCCGGCTTGGGCTGGCTCAAAGAGGGCACGCCGTGGGTGGAGATCGACAAGCGCCTGTCCAGAAACCCGGAGGACCCGGTGGTGAGGAAGAAAGGCTCGTCCGCCTTCTTCGGCACCCACCTGGCGTCCATGCTCCAGTCCCTGGGCGTGGACACGCTGGCGCTGGCGGGCTGCACCACCAGCGGATGTGTGCGCGCTACGGCGCTTGACGCGGTGCAGCTTGGCTTCCGCTCCGTGGTGCCGGTGGAGTGCGTGGGCGACCGAGCCCAGGGGCCGCACGAAGCGAACCTGTTCGACATCGACGCCAAGTATAGTGATGTTATGCCTCTGGACGACGTGCTGCGCTACCTGGAGGACCTGTAGGTTCCTGCCTTGAGCGTCTTGCACATTTCACCCCCAAAAACTGGATGGCATTTTACCCGTTCTGGCCTTGACAATAACGCAGTGTAGCGCAACCATTGATGATTGAAGGAGGTTGTGATGGGTAAGAAGCAACGCCAGACGAGTCTCAGGGGAAGGAACGCTAGGGACGGGCGATTCATTAAGGTGAAGATAGCCCAGAAGCGGAAGGCTACAGCAGTGGTTGAAAGGGTTCCCCTTCCTGGATTTGGGAGAAAATAGCTAAGCATCATTCAGTACCTTGACCTTAGCGATAGCGTGCGTTGGGATGGTAAGGTCTCCACATCCCTGAAGCATGATGTCGCCATTCTTCTCGCCAGCTATGTGCGGAACGATGGTTTTACACTCTCCCATCATGGACAAGGGCTACTCTGGGAGGCCGCTCTACAGGCTTGTTCACCAGCAATACCGCTCTACGCCTATCGTTGACTTGCCGCGACAGTACAAGAAGCTGATGGCCGAGTTTGGCGAGCAAATGAGCACACCCGAATGGAAGGCCATCTACAAGCAAAGAGGGGCCATTGAGCGGGTGAACTCCCGCCTGAAGCTGGCGAGGGCGCTGAACTGTATTCGGGTGCGTGGTAAGCATAAGGTTACGGTGCATTGCTATCTGTCCCTAGTGGCGTTGCAGGCTTTATTTCGCTCTTCAAATCTTGAATCAGGCGGCATACCGCCTCTAATGTGAACTCGGCGTCTCCTAGGCCTGAAACTCGCTGTGGGTGGTTTATCTCGTCTCGCCGTCCCTTGAGGTACTTCAAGAAAGCAAGTTCCTTTGGTCGCTTCGTCTCATCAGGGTATGCCTTCTCCAAAGCGCCAAGAACTCTGCCCCAGGTCTGGCTTAATTCCTTCCCTGTCTTGTTCGCATGCCACCGACGAAGAACGCTTTCGGCCACTCGCAGAGCGGAGAACTCCGAGGCCGTCCACGCGCCAGAGAGTAAGCATGTGCAAGCATCCTTGAATGAAGCTCGCTCTATGTCATCAGCAAGGGCTTGGTCTCCGTCCGCCAACAGGGTCGAAGCACCACCCAATAACTTGTCAGTGCGCCACTTCGATTTGGATTCCAGCACTACCAAATCATGAAACACCTCGCCTGCCTTTCCTTCACACCTTGCGAGTGTCTCTTTGACCATATCTATGGCAAGTGAATCATAATCAAGCCCATCGCGTTGGGCTTTCGAAAGAATATTGGATAATGTTTCTAATTCCCTAGCAATAGGCTCCCATTTTTCTGTGTTGACCTCTTTCAGTAGCGGCAAGGGCTTGAACGCTCCTAGCACTTGTTCCCAGGTCAAAGTAGGATTGTTAAGATAGACTTGAAGGCGATACCAATACATGCCGTAATCAAACAGCCGCTGAGCAGTGGTCATAGGCTTACTCCCCACCATAATCCACAGTCTAATCGGTGGTGTTGGTAGCCTCCAGTATAGACAGTCATCTCGGAAGTTCAACCTATTTGGGGTACAACAGAGGGATTTAGTTCCTTCACTTAAATATGCAAGACGCTCGCCTTGACACCCCTATAGGGCGCTGCTAGAATCCCACACGCTACGTTCCAAGCCCTGGTGGTGTAGAGGCCTAACACACTGCCCTGTCAAGGCAGAGACCGCCGGTTCGAATCCGGTCCAGGGCGCCAGACTTCACCCTTGTTCCAGAAAGACCGCTGCCATTGATCTTAGCGTCTTGCGTAGTGTGATATACTGGGCGCAACTCCGAAGACCGTATGCAAGGACAGCAGGCCAGCGGCGTTCCCAGACGACGCAGAGCGCAATCGGCGCTTGCTAAGGACGAGGAGAAACTCGCCGGGCGAGGTGACGCCGCATGAGACTCTTTGTAGGGAACCTTCCGTACGCCGCCACTGACCAGGACATGGTGACGCTCTTCAGCCAGTACGGCCAGGTCAGTTCGGCCAACGTCATCATGGACCAGACCTCCGGCCGTTCTCGCGGATTCGGTTTTGTCGATATGCCGAACGACGCTGAAGCGCAGGCCGCCATCGATGCCCTGAACGGCAAGGACCTCAAGGGCCGAGCTCTCACTGTAAACCAGGCCCGGGAGCGCACGCAGGGCGGCCCCCGCTAGTTCCCTCTCCTCAAGCGCCTTTCTTCTCTCACGCACTGAAGCCTCAGTCTTGAGGGTGGATTTATCTTTCCTGTTGACTCGGGGAATGGAGTATTTTTATACTCGTTATAGTTTATTGTTTGCGAAAGTAACAAAATGTCTCGCACGCAGAACCGTGCCCGTCCCGTGCAGCTCCATGCGCCGGCCTTCCCCCACGCTGGCCGGTCTTACAATGACTTGGCTGAGGCATTCGGCGCGCTGGCAGACCCCAGCCGCGTGAAGATCATCTACAGTCTGCTTGAGGGAGAGCGGTGCGTCGGTGACCTGGCGCGAGCGCTGGGCCTCTCCGTCTCCTCCGTCTCCCAGCATTTGCGTCTGCTGCGCACTCTGCGCTGGGCCAAGAACCGGCGTCAGGGCCGTATGGTCTTCTATTCGTTGGACGATGCTCATGTCAGGGAGTTGCTGGACATCGGATTGCGTCATATTCAAGGGCGGGAGTGAGGGCATGGACCGGCAGACTTCACCCGATCGTCGCGCCGCAGCCGACCACGGCGGGGCACACCAACACGGGCGGGAAATTGGCGGAAGTAGACGGCGGCTGTTGCTCGCCCTCGGCATCACGGCGGCGTTCCTGGTGGTGGAGCTTGTAGGCGGTCTGCTTACCAACAGCTTGGCCTTGCTGTCTGACGCCGGCCACATGCTGGCTGACGTAGCCTCTTTGATGTTAGCCCTACTGGTCTCCTGGGTTGCGACGCGGCCTCCGAGCCCCCAACGCACGTTCGGATACCGTCGCGCCGAGATCCTGGGCGCCCTGGTCAACGGCCTCGCTCTCTGGCTGGTGGTGGCTTATGTCCTTTATGAAGCCTTGCTCCGTTTGAATGATCCGCCGCAGGTGGACAGCGCCGCCATGCTGGCCATCGCCGGCGTGGGCCTTGGCGCCAACCTGCTGAGCATCGCCGTGCTGCGCCGCGCGGCCACGGCGAGCCTCAATATCCGGGCTGCCCTGTTCCACGTCATGGGTGACCTGCTCGGCTCGCTTGGCGCCATCATAGCCGGCAGTCTCATGCTCGCCTTCGGTTGGTATCTGGCGGACGCCGTCGCCAGCATCGCCATCGCCGTGCTGGTATTCGTGAGCAGCCTGAAGCTGCTGCGACAGACATTCCATATTCTTATGGAAGGGACGCCTCCCGGACTCGACTTGCATGCGCTGGAGGCGGCGCTCCATCGCTTCCCCGGGGTGAGCGAGGTACATGATCTTCATGCCTGGATGCTCACGTCCGGCTACAATGCCATGAGCGCCCACATTCTGGTGGAGCCGCACATGGGTCGTGTGCAGCGCGACCAGCTTCTCACCGATATGCGGCGTGTCCTCACCAGGCGGTTCGACTTGCATCACGTGACCATCCAGCTCGAAGAGAGCGCAGCTGGGTGCGACGAAACCTATGCGCCGGGCTGCCGAGACGATTACCACTCGCCCTAGACATCCTCGTGCGGGCTTGCAAAGCTGTTTGCTTTGGCGCGCAGCCCCCTGCCCGGCTCTTGGCGAGCGTAGCCGAAAGTGTGCGCCCTTGCTTTTGTCATACCCTTTAGGTATACTTCGCCGTCGAAATCAGGTACGAAATGCTCGGACATACGGGAGCGGACCACCGCCGCTAGGCGCCCAGCGCCAGGGCCTGATGGTAGCGCACCAAAAGGAGAATACTCGGATGCCCTTCCAGGACAAGACCCTCACCTGTCAGGACTGCGGCGTAACATTCGCTTTCTCTGCTCAGGAGCAAGAGATGTTCGCCAACCGTGGGTACCAGAACGATCCCAAGCGCTGCCCGGACTGCCGCAAAGCGCGCAAGGGCCGGACCGGGGAAGCGACGGGTGAGGGGCGCCAGTTCTTCACCGCTGTCTGCGCTTCTTGTGGCGGTGAGGCGCGGGTCCCCTTCCAGCCGCGCAACAACCGGCCTGTCTATTGCAGCGCCTGCTTCTCTAAGACTCGCACCGGCGTCTAGCGCAGCCCATAGTCGCCCACCCCCCGTGGCCAGGCCTTTCGGCCTTGGCTCTTCGGCGTTTCGTCCCAAGATCTGAACGTTCTCTCCTTCCCTCAGAGGGAGGAGAACGGTGAAAACCGGCTCTGAAATCCCTGAAAATCCGTTGACACCCACCTTCGTGCCGCCGTAATCTTGAACTGGTTTCAAAACCAATTCGAGCGATGGCAGGGCCTCTCGTGTCTGATGCCCGTACTGTCGCTCCGATGAGGTGGAGCAGTCGGTCGTTTCCAGCGACCTCCCGAGAGGTCGCTTGTTTTTCCCCTAGGGGGCAGCATGCTGGCGGCGGAAAACCGGTACCTAGCGCAAATACAGGACCAGCGGGAGTCCGAGGCAAAACGCAGCCGCTGGTTCTACGCCTATGGCCTGTTTAACGTCGCTACCCTCAATGTCGATAGCCTCATCGTCATCTTCGCCACTGTGGTGATTGGGGCTGCGCCCGCCACCATCAGCCAGATCGATGTGATGGACACGGTTGGAGCAGTGGTTGGCGGCATTATTTTCGGCCGTCTGGCAGACCGCATCCCCTGGCAGCGGCCACTGTTGGCTGCCCTGTTCGCGCTGGGCGGCCTCTCCGCCATGCTTTTTGCTCTTACCACCTCGGCCTGGATGCTCATGGCGCTGAGCTTTGTCTTCGGCCTTTTCATGGGCGCGCCCACACCGTCATCGTCCATTCTCATCAGCCGCCTCTTTCCCAAGCGCATGTGGCCTGAAAAGTTCGGCGCCTTCAATCGGGTCTTTTCCCTTGGCGGCGGCCTAGGGCTCGCCTTCGGCATCCTCTGGTTGGGCGTAAGCGGCCAGTTCCTTGACCAAGAATGGGGCCTGCGCTTGCTGTTTGTGGCTTCTGGGCTTGTCGCGGTGCTGGGCGCGCTCTGCGCATATCTCTGGGTTGTGGAGCAGTCTTCGCCCGTTCAGCGTCATGATACCGGCATCGCCTTTGATGAGCGGGTTTCCGTAGACGCGGAACCCCAACTGCCTACGCTGGGCCAAGTAATGGAACTGCTTGGCCGCGCGGCCTATTTCATGCTGAAGGTCTTGCTCGGGCTGCCGGGGTTCATAGCGAAGATACTGATGAGCATGCCGATCCACGCTCTGGAGACGCAGCGCTACTTCCGGGGCATCCCATTGCCTATGGGTTCCGTTCATACCCAATCGACCGCTCTTCTGCCTTCGCTGTTCGAAACGTATCGAGGGTACCAGGTCCGGTCTCGTCATGACGAGAGCCGGCACCAATTGCCCGACAGTCTCAAGCTGTACTACGCTACGGTCCTCGTAATTCTCCTCGGGTATGCCATGACAACGACCGTCCTGCCGGTGTTCATAGCGCGCCACCTGGGCGCTCCGGGCTATATGGCGCTGGCAGCGACAGCAGCCCTGTACGGTTTCTCCACTCTTTCTTATGGCGTGCTGGCCAAGCAAGTGGACCACATTCACCCGCTACGTATGCAGGCCATCGCCGTGACCGGTCGAGGCCTCCTGTTCCTTGCCCTTGGCCTTCTGGCGTTCATCACGCTCCCTCTGTATGCCAGTCTTGTTATCCTGCTCTGCCTCATCGCTCTTTCCGGCATAGCGTGGGCCGCCATTAACGTCGCTGGGGTCACGCGAGTCGCCCGTCTTGCTCCTGTGGGTAGGCAGGGCGAAGCTGTCGGCTTCTATCAGTCTGCTTACTATGGCGGCACCATCGTCGGCGCTTTGCTCGGCGGGACCGTGGCCCAGTTCGCGGGACTGCCGGAAGTCTTTGCCGTCGCCGGCGGGCTGTCGCTGCTGGCTACACTCATGTTGCTCAAGCTCTGAACGAGACCTTACACCCGCGTCAGGGAGGAAGATATGCAGTGGACAACAGCGCTTCAATCAAGAAAAGTGGCCGGAATCGCTACTGATGGCCCCTCAGCGCCGTCCTGGCTGGCTGCGACAGGTCGAATCTTATGCAGCATTGTCACCAAACGCTGGACGCTGAACACCCAGGACCTGCTGCGCCTGCCGGCCATGGTCATGCAACGCCCTCTCAGCAGGGCCCAACGCACGATGGTCCGAAGCACGCAGCGAGCGCGGCGGAAGGCGCTGGTCGCCTTTCCTGTGCCCGCAGAGATGAAATGGCACCAGAACCTACAGTTCCAAAGCATGTTCCTGCAAAGCTGCCTGGAGGAGATGGATGCGGGTTGGGGTCGCCAGGCCGCGGACGAGATGATGACTCGCTCCTTGTACCTTGCGGGAAAGCGGTGGATGCGCACGAGCGGTCCCTTCAAGACCAATGTGGAGCCTAACGTGGGCGCTCTCGCAGAGGTGCTAAACATGTCCTTCCGCTCTCTGGACATCGTCTCCAAGGTGGTGGTGGAGGGCAAGACCGTTACCATCACCAACTCGTCTTGTCCTTTGCTGCGCTGGGCCCATGAGCACAACATGGAGGCGGAGCGTGTCTGCCAGTCCATGTGCGGAAACGCCCGGTCGTTCTTCAAGGGGGTCAGCTACAGCTACCCCACGTATGTGACATACCGGGCCACACACATGATGGGGAAGGGACACCCGGTCTGTAAGAAGTCCTTTGCGGTCCGGTAGCCTGTCTGTGGTGGGGCGATTCCACGCCCAGCGGCAATTTGCAAAGCGCCCTGGAACACGCTACGATAAAGCCGCGTGCCCCCGTAGCTCAGTGGATAGAGCACCGGCCTCCGGAGCCGGGTGCGGGCGTTCGAGTCGCCCCGGGGGTACCATCATCTAATAGCACGAACGTCCCCCAGTTCAGCGCGGTAGAGAGCTGCCCCAGTCCTCCTAGCCGCCCAGCTCAATCTGCACACTCTTGGCCTGGGTGAACTCCAGAATGGCGTCGCGGCCGTTCTCCCGCCCGTAGCCGCTCTCTTTGAAGCCGCCGAAGGGAAACGCCGGGTCGCCGCGCCGGTACTGGTTGATCCAGATGGTGCCCGCCCGCAGCTCTCGGGCCACGCGATGGGCGCGGGAGATGTCCCGGGTCCACAGGCCCGCCGCCAGGCCAAAGCGAGTGTCGTTGGCGATACGGACAGCCTCCGCCTCATCCTTGAAAGAGAGGGCGCTGAGCACCGGCCCGAAGATCTCCTCCTGGGCGATGGTCATGCTGTTCTTCACGTCGGCGAAGACCGTGGGCTCGAAGAACCAGCCCTTGGGCTCCTGGGGCTGGCTGCCGCCCACCACCACGCGGGCCCCCTCTTTCTTGCCCTGCTCGACGAAGCGCTTCACCTTTTCAAGCTGCTGGATGGTGCAGAAAGGCCCCATGTCCGTCTCCGGCTTGCTGGGGTCGCCGATCTTGATCTTCTTCACGCCCTCCGCCACCGCATCGACCACTCTCCTGTAGACCGACTCCTGGATGAGGGCGCGGGAGCCGCACACGCAGCTCTGTCCCGCCGCCGCTGTAAAGCCCCCCAGCACCCCGGCGATGGCCTTGTCCAGGTCCGCGTCCTCGAAGACGATGTTGGGCGATTTGCCGCCCAGCTCCAT
>JACPQI010000014.1 GCA_016190545.1 Chloroflexota bacterium | reverse complement strand
GTCCAGTACTTGGAAGGTGGTGAACACACCCGCGATGCCGCCACCCAGGCCATTGAATATGCCAAGGCGGTGGGCAACGAGGACATCCGAGACGGCAAGCTGGTGTTTAGTCGGAACGAGGTGAAACTCCTGGCCCCGGTGCCACGGCCAACCTCCATCAGGGACTTCTTCAGCTTTGAGCAGCACGCCACCCGCAACCTGGGGCCAAAGCCGGACATCTGGTTTGAGACCCCTTTCTACTACAAGGGCAACCCAGCGACTGTCATAAGCCCTGACATGGAGATCCCGTGGCCCAGCTACACCAAGAAGCTCGACTGCGAGCTTGAGCTGGGCCTTTATATCGGGCGGAGGGGCAAGAACATCCGCAAAGACCAGGCTGCGAGCCACATAGGCGGTTTCACTATCTTCAACGATGTGAGTTGTCGTGACGTTCCCGGTGGGTTCCCCTGGATGGGGCCAGGCAAGAGCAAGGACGCCTGCAACATCATGGGCCCGGTCTTGGTCACGCCCGATGAAATCGACCCCACCAACCTGCGAATGACGGTCAGGGTGAACAAGGAAGCGTGGTTTGACGGCAGCACCAAGCCTATGTACTGGACGTGGCAGGAGCTCATTGAATACGCTTCCATGGAAGAAGAGTTGCAGCCAGGGGACTTTCTTGCAGCCGGCCCGCCCCACGGCGCGTGCGCGGTGGACCACGAACGTTGGGTCAGGCCCGGCGATGTGGTGGAGCTGGAGATCGAAGGGATAGGCGTGCTCCGCAACACCATAGGGCCGCAACCGCCCTATCGGTCGCCTAAACTTCGTTCACGCGGAAAGTGACCAGGGGGCGGCGCGGTTATCCGCCTTTCGGTACCCTCTGGACCAGTTCGAAGGTGATTCCGTCAGGGTCCAGGCCGTAGACGGCCCCAGTCCCCTTGGGGTTCACTTGCGGAACGCTCTTAAAGCGGATTCCCAGCTTACGCAGGCGCTTATACTCGGCCTGGATGTCGTCGGTGGCGAAGCAGAGGTGAGGCGTGCCCACATCCTTGGTCTCCAGGACGGGACGGTGCTCCCCCTTGGGGTGCACATATTCGATAAGCTCCACATCAGCCGCCCCCAGCACGATGTGGGCGATCTTCAGGCGCACTCCCTCGTAGCCGACAATTACGCTCGTCGATGGGCTGCCGCTATCTGAGCGCCGAGCGACCTTGAAGCCGAAACAGCGGCTGTAGAAGTCGATGGAGCGGTCCAAGTCGCTTACAGTAAGGCTCGTATGGTCCATACCCAGAATCATCGTTTCCTACCTCGCCCTGTATTTCGCCCTCTTTTGGGACTTGTCCCTGATTACATATCGTCTGCAAAGCATCATTGCAATAGTGCCGGGTTCTCAGGGTTGGAGCCTCGGTGTCCTGGATGTATAGTGTCTGCTGGACTTCTCATGGAGCAAGACGAGTAGTGTTTGAGTCACTCCGCCCAGTGCCAGTCACCGATAGCGATAGTCAGGAGTATTGGGAAGGCGCCAAGCGGCGAGAGCTTGTCATCAAGCAGTGCCAAGACTGTCGGTACTACATTCACCTTCCCCGCCCGCAGTGCCCGCGCTGCTACTCCTTCAATGTGAAGGGGGTGTGGGTCAGCGGGCGTGGTGTCGTTCAGACCTTCTGCATTGTACACCACATCCTGGAGCCTGGCATCTACCCCCCTTACGTCTGCGCCATCGTCGAGTTGGAGGAGCAGTCGGGCCTCCACCTGCTGACGAATATCGTCAACTGCCCGCCGGAGCAGGTGTCTATCGCAATGCTTGTGGAAGCCACCTTTGAAGAGATAGCAGAGGGAGTGATGCTCCCCCAGTTCCAGCCCAGGCAGTCGCAGGAGGCGCGCAGTGGCCGCCCGTAAAGACAGCTTCCGCGATAAAGTGGCTGTCGCGGGCGTGGGGTTCAGCCGCCTGGACCGCGACGCCGGACTGGGCCTCACAGCCCTGGGTGTGGAGGCGGGCGTCAACGCTATTCGTGACGCCGGCCTGAAGGCCCCGGATATCGATGGGCTGGCGACAATGTACCCGCCCCAGGTCTTCGATCTCATAGAAGGAGTAGGGCTTGACGGCGTCACCTGGTTCTACAACTGCGAGTTCGGCCCAGGGGCTATGCCTACTATCATCGATGCAGCGCTGGCGGTGGCCGCCGGCATGTGCAACGCCGCCCTCGTCGTGCGCACCATCGTGCGGCCCCGCCCCCACGGCCTGCCACCGGCGGAGGCTCAGCGGGCGCAGCAAATCGTCCGCGGCATAACCGCCAAAGCCAAGGGCTACGGCTACACTTTCGCTGAGGAGCAGTTCCGCCTGTCCTATGGCGCCTCCACAATCCCTGCCCTGTCCGCGCCCTGGATGCGGCTCTATATGGAAAAGAACGGTGTGACTCCCGAGCAGATGGCCGCGGTGCCCATCACCTTCCGCAAGCACGCCAGCCTCAACGAGCGGGCCGTGATGCGCACCCCCATCACCGTGGACGATTACCTCGCCTCGCGCTTCATCTGCGAGCCACTCCGTCTTCTGGACTGTGACCTGCCCATCGATGGAGCGGGAGCGGCGGTGCTCGTCCCGGCGGAGCGGGCTCGCGACCTGCCGCATCCGCCAGTCTACATCAGTGCCGCCACGCTGGGCACCGGCGGCAAATCGCTGTGGGAGCAATGGTACGACTTTGGCAAGCACGGCGGCGGCGCCTTCGGCGATAGAATCTGGGCCCGTGCCGGTCTTTCTCCGCAAGATGTGGATGTGGCCCAACTCTACGATGGCTTCAGCTTCTTTGTCCCGCTTTGGCTCGAGGCGCTTGGCCTATGTAAGAAGGATGAAGGCCATGAGTTCATTCAGGACGGCCGTATAGCGATCGGCGGTGAATTGCCGGTGAATACCAGCGGCGGGCAGCTTTCAGAAGGACGGCTCATGGGCATGGGCCTCTTCAACGAAGCAGTACTGCAACTTCGTGGCCAGTGCGGCGTCCGGCAGGTTGAGGACGCCCGCGTCGCGGTCATGTCCGGCGGCGGCCTGGCCAACGGTGGCGTTGTCGTCCTTAGGCAGGGCTAAGGTTATGTCGCAACCTTTGATGCGTCCTGGCGTCCTCAGCAAACGGACGCTCCGCGACCTGCTCAGCGCCGACCCTCCTCTTATGGAAGGCCTGGCCGACCTGGAGACTCAGCTCCAGCCCCAGGGCATCGATGTGCGATTGGGCGCCGTGGTACGCTACGCGGGCGGCGGGCGCATCGGCCTGACGAACCAGGAGCGACGGTTACCGGAGACCCAGCCCTTGGCGCCAGACGCTGAAGGGTATTTCGACCTGCCTCCCGGTCCGTACCTGGTCACCTTCGCAGAGATCGTCAACGTGCCGAAGGACATGATGGCGTTTGCCCGCCCCCGGTCTAGTCTGCTGCGGTGCGGCGTGGCGCTCCACAACGCCGTGTGGGATGCGGGCTACAGCGGACGTTCCCAGGCGCTCCTGGTAGTGTATAACACCTCCGGCTTTCATGTCGCGCTGGGCGCGCGCATCGCTCAGATGGTGTTTTTCACTCTGGACCGTCCAGCGGAGCGCGGCTACCAGGGCCGTTACCAGCGGGAAAACCTCTAGCCCCCGTTTCTTTTCTTTCCGTGTTGTGGCATCATAGTGCAGACGAAGTGGTTACTGCGTGAGTCTTACCTATCCTCAGTGAGGTGGAACAATGACGACCGGCGCAGCGGGCTCTGAGTTCAAAGAGGGAGACAAGGTCACTATTCTCACTGGCGAGGACCAGGGCAAGCAAGGTGTTATCGTCTCGCGACACGCCACGCAGGCGACGTTGCTGGGGAAAGAGAGCTACTTTCTTTATAAAGTGGATGTGTCCCCTGAGTTCTTTATGGTCAAGGAGCTGCGCAAGAGCTTCTAGCCGCGCCTAGGCTTTGGCCAAGACGCGCAGGAAGGCCTCGGCGCGACGCCGGATACCGGCGAAGTCGCCGCGGGCGAGCAACTCGGGTGGCAGCACCTCGCCGGCTACGAAGAGGCTGAAGGCGCCCGCTCGCAGGTAGTCGTGGGCGTTGGACTGTCCCACCCCGCCGGAGGGCATGAGCCGCAGGTACGGCAGCGGGCCCAGGACCTCTTTGATGAGCGTCGGCCCGCCAAGGGTGTCCGCCGGAAAGACTTTAATGAGATCAGCCCCCGCGTGGTGGGCCTCATACATCTCTGTGGTAGTAGCGCCAGTGATGGCGCACACGCGCCCGGCCCGCTTACACACCTCTACCACTTCTAGACTCTTGATAGGTGATACGACGAAGCTCGCCCCTGCTTCAATCACCGCCTCGGCCTGCGCCGCCGTCGTCACGGTCCCCGCACCCACCAGGCCTCGCTCGCCCGTCTGAGCCACGACCTGCCTGATGACGCTGATCGCGTCTGGAACGGCCAATGTAATCTCCACCAAGGAGAACCCGCCGTCCACGAGAGCCTGCGCCGCACCGATGGCCTGCGCCGCCGTCGGTGTACGGATAACAGCGACGGCCTTCTCCCGCCGGATCTGTTCCAATACCGCTTCTGTGGACCCCATCGCGCTCTACTTGGGTTGGACCACCAGCACCGGTGTGGCAGGGTCCCGCATCACCTTGTCGGCCACGCTGCCCAGCACCAGCCGCTTCAGCCCGCCGCGCCCGTGGGTGCACATGATGACCAGGTCGATCCGGTTGGCGCGCGAAAATTCCGCGATGGCCTGTGCTGGGTCTCCCGCGACGACTTCGCTATGTACAGCAATCCCCTGAGCAGCCAGCCGCTTTTGGGCTTGGTCGAGGTAGCGGCGGGCCTCCATCCGAAGTTCATCGGCAGCCCTCAGCGCCTCCTCCGCACTGATCGCAACGCCGAGCGCAGCGTCCATGCCGCCTGCGCTCACCTTGACGATATCGATGTCACGCGCTGTCGCCTGTAACAGGAACAACTCTCCCTTGAAGGTCTTGACCAGTTCAACTGCGTAGGGAAGGGCCGTCTCTGCCAATTCCGAGCCATCCAGAGGGACCAGAACGCGTTTGAACATCAATCACTCCCTTTGCCACAAACATGCGCCGCCATGCCACAGTCATTGTAAAAGTGCTCATAAGGAGTGTCAAGGAACGCTGAAATGTATTGACTCACGTAGCGATGCTTTCTAAGATTGAAAGGAGTAGGGAAGGAGGTCTTGAGTCCATCATGGCCACTCCATGGTTCGCCCAGTTCCACATCTCCGATGGCCAGGCCGTGGAGAAAAGTGGTTGGATAGGTGTTTTTGAAAAGGCGGGCGCATCGCGCAAGGCGGCGTTGGGTGTGGTGGCTGACGTGGCCGAAGGAGATGCTGACGAGGAGGTAGCGGCTTCCCTAGTGCAGACCATCGCCAAGGAGTTCAGCCGTGGGGGGCCCACCGTCACTTCAGCCCTCACCACCGCAATGCACAGCGCTCACAGCCAGCTTAAGGCCAGGAACGGCGCCAAGGAATGGGAAAGTCGCATGTATGCCGGCGTCACCTGCGGCGCGCTGCAGGGGTCGGACCTCTATTTGGCCCAGGCCGGCCCAAGCCTGGCCTACATCTATAGCGACGATCGCATCAAGCGCTGTTTGCCGCCATACAACGTAAAGCAAATACAGACCAGGGAGTCGCTTGGAGCGCCGCGTGATATCCAGGTGCATTTTCAGCACCAGCAGATGCGAGATGGCGATTTGCTGCTCATCACCTCGCCCTCCTTGAACCAGCTCATCACCAATGATGAACTCGCCATCATTATGACGTCAGAGCCGGACAAGGCCATTCAGCGCCTGTACTTGGTGGCGAAGAAGACTCCGGGCTTTTCTGCCCTGCTTATGGCGCTCTTGTAGAAGCTCGTAACAGTACTAGAGATAAAACGAGAAAGGCTCCGAAACTTAGTCGGAGCCTTTCTCGTTGACGACACAAACCATGGCGATTCGTCAATCGCCGCTTACGTGCGCGCTGGCCCTTCCCGGACCGCGCGCTATACATCGCCGGAGGCCACCACCTTTAGGAAAAGCGCAAAATGACTGAAAATTCCGTAACAGCCCTATGCAGTATTGCGGGCACCGATGCCCCACGGCGTCCGCGTGTTCGAGAACATAGCCTCTTCTTGATAGCGGTCCATATTCTCCGCAGCGATCACCCGCTCATGGACCTCGCAAGCGTAGCCCCACCTCTTCTCCATGCCGACCGTGCGACCGGTGAAGAAGACGCCCGGCTCGGGACACCCCGGCCAAATACAACGCCCGCGGATGTTCTTCCGTGTTCTGGACAT
>JACPQI010000160.1 GCA_016190545.1 Chloroflexota bacterium | reverse complement strand
TGAGCTCCGTGGACGACTACATCCCCTACCACTACGACACCGAGCTGGCCAGTGCTTGTGGGCTTCCGGCTCCTGTGGTGCCAGGGAACATGCTCGCCTGCTTGCTCATGACTCCCCTCACGGACTGGGCCGGCGAGGCAGGACGGCTGTTGAGCTTCCAGCATCGAATCAAGGTCTCGGTATACCCGGGAGACACGGTGCACGCCCGGGCCACGGTCGTAGAGAAGGTGCCCGGCCCATCGGGGCCGCACGTGCAGGTGCGTTGCGAGCTGGTGGACCAGTACGGTGTGGCCAGGAGCGAAGGCGTGGCGCAGATCGCTCTGCCTGTAGGATAGCTCCGATGAGCCCGGCTTGCCCGCCCTATCATGCCCGAGCGTGGGAACGTGTGGTCTGGGGCCCACGCTGAGGTCGATATGGACCTGCGTTTCACCCCTCAAGAAGAGGCGTTCCGGCAGGATGTTCAAACCTACCTTGCCGCCAACGTGACCCCTGAGCTGCTTCGTGAGTTGGAGGAGGGGGAAACGATGGAAAGCCGCGGGCCCCTTTTTCGGGCCTTCATCCGGAAGATGGGCAGCGACGGGTGGCTCGGCATAGGATGGCCCAAGGAGTTTGGCGGACAGGGCCGGAGCTGGGCGGAGCAGTTCATCTTCTTCGAGGAGATGTGGTATCGAGGGGTACCCCCTTTTACCTTTCCCTTGATGACTATCGCCTCCGTTGGCCCCACGCTCATTCGCGTAGGTACCGAGTGGCAGAAGCGGGAGTTCCTGCCGCGCATCTTGCGCGGCGAAATTGAGTTCGCTCTTGGCTACACCGAGCCGGGAGCGGGGAACGACCTGGCGTCCCTCCAGACCAGGGCAGTCCGCGACGGAGATGACTACATCATCAACGGACAGAAGGTGTTCACCAGTAACGCCCACTCCGCCGACTACGTCTGGCTCGCTGCGAGGACAGACCCCAACCTGCCAAAGCACAAGGGCATCTCTATCTTCCTGGTGGACACCCGCCTGCCTGGTTATTCGTTTCAGCCGCTCCACACTTGGGCAGATCTCACTACTAATGTCACGTTCTACGACAATGTTCGCGTCCCTGTCCGGTGCCTGGTGGGTGAAGAGAACCGGGGCTGGGAGTACATCACCACGGCCCTGAACTACGAACGGGTTGCCATGGGCCCGGTATCGTGGTTGCAGCGGGACCTTGAAGACCTCATCCGGTGGGCCAGGGAGACCGAATGGAGCGGCAAACCAGTGAGCCAAGACCCCTGGGTGCAGGACACCCTAGCGGACCTTGTGGTGCAGCTCGAGATCGCCCGCCTCTTCGCCTACCGGAATGTCGCGCTGATGTGCGAGGGGAAGGTACCCTATGTCGAGGCCTCAATCGCCAAGGTCCACTACTCGGAGCTGTGCCTGCGCGTGGCGAATGTCGGGCTTCAGCTCATGGGTATGTACGGCCTGCTGGAACCGGGGTCCAAGTGGGCTCCTCTCAAGGGCCGTATCGAGCAGGCGTACCGGTTCAACACTATCGGCACCTTCGCGCCGGGGGCAAATGAGGTTCACCGCGACATCATCGGCATGAAAGCCCTGGGCCTGCCCAGGGCCTAGACGGCGGAACACCCCCAACCAGAGCGCAGGAAGAGAAGCATGGACTTCAATCTCACCCAGGAACAGGAGATGCTCCGCAGCTCTGCTCGGGACTTCCTCCAGCGGGAGTGGTCGGCCGCAAGATTGCGGGAGGTGGAAGCGACCGAACTCGGCTACTCCCGAGAGCTCTGGCGCAAGACGGCGGCCCTGGGTTGGATGGGGATTATCATTCCGGAGGAGTACGGGGGTATGGGGGGCGGGCTTACTGACCTGGGGGTCGTGGTCGAGGAGACGGGAAGAGCAGTGGTGCCAAGCCCCTTCTTCGTCAGCACCATGTTTGGTGCGATCCCCGTCCTGGAGATAGGGAGCCCGGAGCAGAAACACAAGTTTCTCCCCTCACTCGCGAAAGGGGAGCTGGTGCTGACGATGGCCGTGTTAGAAGAAGGGGCGAAATACAATCCCGCTTGCATTCATGCCACCGCAGCCAGGGCTAACAATGGTTACATAGTTCAAGGCCGCAAACTCTTCGTGCCGTACGCCCATGTGGCCGACGTCATTCTGTGCGTGTGTGCCACGGGACAGGCCAAGCATGATCACCATGGGCACTCTATCTTCATGGTGGAGCGCGATAGTCCGGGAGTCCACCTTACTGCGCTCAAAACCATCTCCCGCGAGCAACTCTACGAGGTTCATCTAGAAAGCGTGCGAGCCGAGGAGACGTTAGGCCCCGCTGGCGGTGGGTGGCCCGTCGTCGAGAAGGCGTTGCTGCGGGCGACGGCGGTCCAGTGCGCCGAGATGACAGGGCTGGCGCAGCAGACCCTGGACATGACAGTGGAATATATCAAGGGAAGGGTGCAATTTGGCAAGCCTATTGGTGCGTTCCAGGCTGCGCAACACCAGGCGGCAAACATGCTGATCGACGTCGAGGGCATCCGCTGGGCCACGTATGCCGCACTGGGGAAGCTGGACCGTGGCGAAGACGCCCGCCGCGACGTCGCCATCGCCAAGGCTTGGGCCAGCGACGCCCTCCGCCGGGTCGCGGCCACTGCTCATCACCTCCATGGAGGCATGGGAGTCAATGTGGACTACGACCTGCACTTTTACTCGCGGCGCGCCAAGGCCAGGGAGTTGGAGCTGGGCCACGCTCACGCCCAGCGCGAACGCATCGTCGCTCTCCTCGGGCTCTAGACAACAGGAACCACCTCACATCCCGACCTTCGACTGGCCTACCGTCGAGTTCATCTGCCGGTCTGCCCTCGTTGGTATGCCGATCCGCGCCCTGGTGACGGAGCTCCACACCAGGGGCATCGCCACCGCCACCGGCAGAGAGTGGTGGGCGCCTCGGACCATCCACGCGATCCTCACCACCCCCCTCTACGGAGGCCGCTACTATGCGCTCCGGCAGACCAGCGTCGAACCGCGCCGCCGATGGGCGCAGACCTATGGCAAGAGATCCATGCGCCTCAAGCCTCTTTCCGAAGCTCTGCATCTGTCGAGCATCGTGGTGGAGCGCCCGCCCCTGACCTGGGACGAGTGGCTGGAACTCCAGGAACGGTTGAAAGGAAACAAGGCGCAGGCCCAACGCCACGCCAAGCGAGACTACCTGTTGCGCTCGTTCCTCTTCTGTGACGCGCATCATCGCCGCTATCATGGCCGTAAGAAGGGTAACGCGTGGCAATATGCTTGTTCGACTCGGCTTGAGCATGGGCATCGGCCATGCCCTCGGCCGAAGCTGCCGCGAAGGATCGAGGAGCAGGTCAAGGCTCTCTGTCGGCACCTCCTGGAGTCGCCGGAGATCATCGAGCGAGAGATCAAGAACAGGACGGGCACGGTGCAGTCCACGAGGGACACCATCGAAAAGAGGCTGGTCGCGCTGGACCGTAAGCGCTCTCGCAGCCTCGACACCGAAACGAATCTGGCACTGGAGAAGGCTCGAAGCAACGTCTCTCCCGAAGCCTACGAACGGGCGTTGGCAAGAGTACGAGCGGAGCGGACATGGATCGCCGAGGAACGCCAACGACTTGAAAGTCAGCTCAAGATGCTTGACCAGGGTCACGCTGCCCTACGAGGCTTGGCGCAGGTGAGACAACAGCTTGCCCACAAGCTCGACAGCGCAAATACCGAGGACTGGCGCATGATCTTCAACGCCCTGGGCATGGAGTGCCATGTCACCGAGCAGGGCGACGTGGAGGTTGGTCTGGCAATACCGGTGGAGGCGGTGACGATTGTGTCACAAACCCCTGGGGGACACCCCCAGCCCCCCGGCAGAAAGGGCTTTGCCCTCTCTGAACTCTCCGCACTCAAGCGGTTTCCGGAAAGGCTCTAAGGGCTGGGGCTGGCGGCTGCGAAGACCCAGTGCGCGTTGAAATGCCTGGACACAAATTGCTAAGATAGTCCTCTCGGGCCGCAGAGCGGTACCGTCCGGGAGGCGCGCCATGGCCCAGCCCACGCACAACGGCAGGCAACTCGTCAAGTTCACCTTCAACAAGGTAAGCAACGCCTGGCGGCTGCTTCCCGCCCAGGAGCGCCAGCGCGGCAAGGCCGAGTTCTGCGCCGTCCTGGACGAGCTGTCCGACCGGCTCATGGTCCGCAGCTACAGCCTGGTGGGCTTGCGCGGCGACGTGGACTTCATGCTGTGGCTCGCCTCCTACACTACGGAGCCGCTCCAGCTACTCGCCACTCGCCTCAACGCCACCGCCCTCGGGCCTTACCTCACCATCCCCTATTCCTATCTGGCCGTCACCCGCCGCTCCATGTACGTCATCGGACACCAGCACACGGGACAGGAGCGGCTCAAGGTGCAGCCGCGCGGCTCGAAGTACCTCTTCGTCTACCCCTTCATCAAGACCCGCGCCTGGTATGAACTGCCCCAGCAAGAGCGCCAGGCCATGATGGACGAGCACATCGCCATCGGCCATAAGTACATGGACATCAAGATCAACACCGCCTACTCCTACGGCATCGACGACCAGGAGTTCGTGGTGGCCTTCGAAGGCGATGACCCTGCCCGCTTCGTCGACCTGGTCATGGACCTGCGCCTGACCAGGGCCAGCATGTACACCCTGCGCGATACGCCCAGCTTCCCCTGCGTGGCGATGGACATTCGCCAGGCCCTGGACGCCCTGGGCGCGTAGCCGCCAGAGGAGGAGCCGATGACCAGCCCCCGCCCGCTCATTGCTACGGTGGTGTCCGAGTCCCGGCGCCTGACCGATTATCTTCGGGGCCTGCGGCCCGCGGACTGGCGGCGCGCCACCGCCTGCGACCGGTGGACCGCCGCCGATGTGATAGCCCACCTCAGCTTTGGCGCTAAGACCTACACCAACTTGGTCCGCGTGGGACGTGAAGGGCGGGCCGAACCCCGGCCCTTGCGCCTCACCTCAGCCTCCATCGCCGATACCGCTGTCGAGCACCGCAAGGCCCTCGGCGACGGCGTCCTCGACGACTTCATTGCCACGGACAGCGCTTTCAACCAGGCGTTGCTGTCTCTGGGGGAGCAGGACTTCGACAAGACCACCTACTATCGCGGCAACCCGGTCCCGCTGTGGTTCGTGGCCCTGGCCCGCCTTACCGAACTCGCCATCCACGAGTGGGACATCCGCTCGCCGGTAGAGCCAGGCTTTCACCTCAGCCCTGCCGCCGTGACCTATCTCATCGAGCGGATGCCCGAGTGGGTAGACATCACGTACCGCAAAGCTGTTCCCCTGCCCGTCCCAGTGCGGTACCGCTTCCAGCTTGCGTCATCGCCGTCACGGGCCATCGACTTCACCATCACCGGCGACCGCTGCCAGGTATCGGAGGCGGGCGATGCCAAGCCGGACGTCACCTATGCCCTTGGCCCGGAGGACTACGTGCTGCTGCACTTCGGGCGCCTGGACTACGCGAAGGCTGTGCAGCAGGGCCGCATCAAGGTCAGCGGCGATGGGGCCAAGGCCGCGCAGTTCCCCGGCTGGTTCCAGCGCCGCTAGTGGCGCTGGGCAATGGACATCGGGATTAGGGAGTGCAGAGGGAGTCCCCTCTGCCGGGGATACGGGGGCCTGCCCTGAGCGCAGCGAAGGGTCTAACGAAGTGTCCCCCGGTCGTTCTTCTTTCCCCCTCCTGCGAGGAAGGGGCCAGGGGATGGTGGATGCCGCAGCACAGTACATAGGAAGGCGTGAGGATTTCAGGAGGAAGGTGACACATGGCAAGTCAGGAAGTGACCCTATACCTCAAGCCCACCTGAGCCACCTGTCGCAAGGCGAAAGGGTACCTTTCGCCGAAGAAGACGGCGTTGCAGGAGCGCGACATCTTCAAGCAGCCGCTCACCGAGGCTGAGATACGACGCTTGCTGAAGGGCCGCCCAGCCAGCGAAATGCTGCGCAAGAACAGCGCCCGCTACAAAGAAGTCGTCGCCTGGAAGCTGAGCGATGACGCTCTCATCGCCGAGCTGGCCTGGGACCCGGACCTGGTCAAGCG
>JACPQI010000004.1 GCA_016190545.1 Chloroflexota bacterium | reverse complement strand
GAGGGTACGCAAGGCCGTCCAGGCGCAACTCGATACGAGAATCAGGACGCACGTCGCGCGCCGTGAACCGCTGATAGCGGCGGCCCAAGAGCTCAGCCGTGCCGTCATCGACGAGGCCGCGACCGGACACCTTCACGCCGCTTTCAGCTACAAGAAAGGTGATGGTAGTGGTAGGGCGGAAGAAACGGCGCGTGAAACGGTAGCCCGGCGAGGTGTAGACCACCTCGTACGAAAAGGCGTAGCCGCGCTGCCCCGGCTCCAGCGCAATGGTATCGATGACGTCGTTCACCGTCTCGCGGACTGCGGTCGCCTCGGTCATGCCGGCGGCGAAGCTGAGAGGGCCGGCGCCGAAAGGGAGGCTGAAGCGCACGGCCTCGAACTTGTCCTGGGCCACCTCACGGGGGCTGCGGTAGGCTTTGTCGGAGGCGTTGGCGACCTGGTGCAGTTCCGAGACTCGGATGAACCCCTGCTCCGGCGACACGATGACTACACTGCCTTCCACCTTCACCACCTCAGGGTCGCTGGTCAGGTCGTAGACGGCTACCTCAACCGTACGTGATGTTTCGCTAGCGGGGAAGCGGATTTCGCCTACGGTGTAGTCGATTCCATCGTGAGTGACGACGACGCTGTACTCAGGGTCGTCATCGAGGGAGAGACCGGCAAGGCGGAAGCGTCCATCGGCGTCAATGGTGGCCCGAGCCGCGTCCTGCGGCTGGACACCCGCACGCACAACGACGGCTTTGACCGCATCGCCAGTCACGGGCTTGCCCTGGGCCGTTTTGTTGACGACGCGGCCTTCGATGACGCCTTGCGGGCCCTGGGCGGAGGCGCTGCTCAACGGGGCGATGCCGTACGCGAGGAGTAGCAGTAGTGGAAGGAGAACTATGAACTTCAGCGATAGATTCTTCGCTCCGCTCAGAATGACGGAATGCGGAGGGCAGGTCTGAGACCTGCCCCTACAGGACGAGGGGAGTTTCGCTTCGCGCACAATGACAGAGGACAGCGTGGCGCGGCGCCCTTTCCGCAAGATGACCAGAAGGCAGGGAAAACGCAACGCTAGCCCCCGCTCCGATGCCGGGCAGGCCAGAAGGCGAAGAGGCCACCCACGGCCATGAGGCCAGCGCCAATCCAGATCCACATGACAAGGGGGTTGACGTGCACCTCGAAGTCGGCGGCGCCGGAGCTATAGATCTGGGTGACGACCACCTTCACATCGCGCAGGGGAGTGGTGTAGATAGCAGGCTCGATGACGATCTGGCCAAAGTTGCGCTGGAGCACTCCCGCCGGGACCAGGGCGCTGACGAGCTTCTCGCCCCGGTAAAGCTGGGTGTAGATGGCGTAAACATCGCGGTCGGCCAAGTAGTCCTGGGTGGGATAGTCGTAGCGCAGCGTGTAGCCCGCAACGTCGGCGGACTCTCCGGGCCTGAGAGTCACCTCCACCGTGTGCTTGAAGAAGCTGGAGCCGACCGCGCCGATGACGACGACCATGAGTGCCACATGCACCATGTAGCCGCCGTAGCGGGACCGGTTGGAGGCGAGGAGCCGCACGAACGCTCGCGGGTAGCCCTCGCGCAGGGAGCGGCGGCGCTTGAGGGTACCGGTGACCCACTCCTGGAGCGCCATGAGGATGACGAGGGTGAGCAGAAAGACGGCGATGAGAGGCAGCGCGTCGCGCACGCCCGCCACGACAAGGCCGATGCCCGCCAGCGCCGCTCCGATGAGAGGTATCGAGACTTCGTCCAGCAGCTTCTTGCCGTCGGCGCGACGCCAGGCCATGAAGGGGCCGAAGCCCAAAAGCAAGACGATAGCGAGGAGCGGCCCACCAAGAACCCGATTGTAGAAAGAGGGTTGAACAGCCAGCTTGCTGTCTGTCGCAAGCTCGTAAAAGAGAGGGTAGAGAGCAGCCCAGAAGATGATGAAGCCGACGCTGAAGAGCAGGAGTGTGGAGAGGATAAAAGCGCCCTCCTTGGAGAACCATGTGTAGGACCGGGCTGTTGAAGGGTTGGACGTCTCCGCAGGCCGTGCGGACATTGGCACGGGCACCTGGAGGTCGCGGCGGCGCAGGAAGAGCAGGGAGAGGGACCCTAGCAGCGCCACGCCCACGAGGGAGCCCAAATAGGGCGAGAGGGCGGAGGCTCCGAAGGAATGGACCGACTGGAGGAAGCTGCTGCGGCCCAGGAAGGTGCCGAAGAGGGCGAGGAAGAAGGTGAAGAGGACGAGAAAGATGCTCCAGGCCCGGAAGAGGCCGCGCAGCCGGAAGACGGCCAGGGCATGCAGACCCGCCGTCGCTGTGAACCAGGGCATGATGGCGGCGTTCTCGACCGGGTCCCAGCCCCAGTAACCGCCCCAGGCCAGGTCAAGTTCGTCGTAGGCCCAGGCGGCGCCCAGGGTGTTTCCGGCAAGGGAGATGAGCCAAGCGATGAGAAGCCATCGCCGCAGTGTCGCCACCCACTCGGCGGTGAAGGTGCGAGTGACCAGGCCGCCCAAGGCAATGGCGAAGGGGATCCCGAAGGCCATGTAGCTTGTGAGGAGCAAGGGCGGGTGGATGGCCATGAGCGGGTGCTCCAGGATAGGGTTGAGGCCCACGCCGTCGGTGGGCTGGACGGGGAACTTCTGGAAGGGGTGGGCGAGAAAGACGGCGAGGCCGAGGAAGAAGGCGATCACGGCGAACAGCGTCCCGGCCACGTAAGGCATGAGGACGGCGTGGCGCTTCCACTCCAGCCAGAGGACGAGGG
>JACPQI010000148.1 GCA_016190545.1 Chloroflexota bacterium | reverse complement strand
TGTTGCCAAGGACAGAACTCACGGAATACGTTCCCCGCTCTGAGGTCATAGAGTTGGCGGATTGGTGCCTTGCACAAATCATCGAAAGGCTTGGGCTGCAGGACACCTCGAGCCACGGCACGGGAAGCGAGAGCGCCAGATGAGCCGCGCCAGTCCCCGGATGGCGAGCCGCATCGAGGCCCCTCAAGACCCGCAACAGTTCCAGGAGTATTGCTATCGGAAGGGCTGGACTGATGGACTACCCATCGTTCCCCCGACCACCGATGCCGTGGGCGCGATGCTCGCGGCCGTGCATCGAAAGCCCGATGACGTGGTGGCATACCTTGAGCCGCACGGGGGCGCCGCAACCGTTGAAAAAATAGCGATCAACGCGACGATGGCTGGATGCCTTCCGGAATACATGCCTGTGTTGCTTGCGATTACCGAAGCCTTGGGTCGGCCTGAATTTGGACTCTATGGTATTCAAGTGGCTACAAGCCCGCTGACGCCGCTGGTGATTGTCAATGGGCCGGTTCGAAAACGGATAGGTATGAATTGCGGGCGCGGCGCGCTGGGCCCCGGTTGGCGGGCAAATGCTACCATAGGGCGCGCGGTCCGGCTGCTGCTGACCAACATAGGTGGGGGAACGCCGGGCACGGTGGACTTGGCGGCAGCCGGATGGCCCGGGAAGTACACCTTCTGCTTTGGCGAAAATGAGGAGGACAGCCCTTGGGAGCCTTTACACGTGGAGCGAGGCTTCCGACCGGCTGACAGCGCCGTAACGGTCGCCCCGGTCCTTGGGTCAGCCCATAGCGTGACCGTGTTTCGCAAAGCGGAGAGTGTGTTGAAACAGGTAGCGAACCTGATAGGCTACCCCGGAAGTCAGACCGTTATTCTTGGAAATGGTGAGCCGGTCGTCCTCTTCACCCCCGGCCACGCCAAGCTGCTTGCCGAGCAGGGCTTCTCGAAGGCCAAGGTGAAAGAATGGCTTTTCGAGCATGCGGCGGTTCCATTGGACCGCTTCCCAGAGGAGCCATCAATCATTGGTTTCGAGCGGCGCTGGAACCGCAGTGGGAACAAGGTGTACCCCTGCAGACGTCCAGAGGAGATCCTCATAGCCGTGGTTGGCGGGGCCGAAGCATACCATGCGACTCACTGCGAGGGGACTGCGGATAAGCCCTCTCAAACCGTCCAGATCGACGACGATTGACCATGCAACGCCGCCCCCCAGCCGGCGGGACGTCTACTGGCATCGTCAGAAAGCCAGTCGTAGCATCGATACCGCGTAGAACGCGTAATGAAACAGCACTGGCACATCATCACCGCCAAACAGACGCTGGAGGAGTTGAAAAGCGGCCCTGGAGGGCTGTCCAGCGCCGAGGCCGTCGCTCGCCTCGCTTACTACGGCCCCAACAGCATTGAGTCCGGAAAGCAGATCAATCCCTGGGCCATCCTTCTCCACCAGTTCACCAGCCCCCTCATTTACATCCTGCTGTTAGCTATGGTCATCACCATGGCGATCCAGCACTGGTCGGACGCCATCGTCATCGGCGCCATCGTCATCCTCAACGCCGTCATCGGCTTCACCCAGGAGAACCGGGCGGAGAACGCCATGCAGGCCCTCATGCGCCTCATCTCGCCCAAGGCTGAGGTGCTGCGTGACGGCCATGAGCGCCAGGTGGAAAGCTCCACCCTGGTCCCTGGCGATATCGTCCTCCTCCAGTCCGGCTCCCTGGTGCCTGCCGACCTGCGCCTCGTCCGCGGCGTACGCCTGGAGACTGAAGAGGCCCTGCTAACTGGGGAGTCCTTCCCTGTCCGCAAAGACACTGCGCCCCTCTCCGGCAACGGCTCCCTGCCTATCGGCGACCGGCGCAACATGGCCTTCATGGGTACAATCGTCTCCTCCGGTCGCGGCCTGGGTGTCGTCGTCGCCACTGGCAGCGGCACCCAGGTGGGATCTATCGCCCGTGCCATGCGCCGCACCACGCGGGCCCCGACACCACTCCAGGGCCGCATGGCTGGCTTCAGTCGATGGGTCACCATCATCATCGTCTGCGCCAGCGTCCTCGCCTTCGCCCTCGGCCTCAGCATCGGCGAGTCCCCCACCGAAATGTTCCTCACCGCCGTCGCCTTGGCCGTGGCTGCCATCCCGGAGGGCCTGCCTATCGCCATGACCGTCGCCTTGGCCGTCAGCATCCGTCGTATGGCCCGGCGCAACGCCATCGTCCGGCGGTTGGCCGCCGTTGAGACCTTGGGCAGTTGCACCGTTATCGTCTCCGACAAGACCGGCACCCTTACCGAGAACCAGATGACCGTGCAGGCGGTCTTTGCGGGCGGCTCCCATTACACTGTCACAGGCCCCGGACACAGCCTGGAAGGCGGCATCCTACGCGATGGCCGGCCCGTGGACATGGCGCGCGATGCGCCGCCTCTTCATCTCACACTTCAGGCCGGCCTCCTCGCCAACGAGGCCTCCATAGACCGTACGGACGGGGGCTTTACTGCCCGCGGCGACCCCACCGAGGTGGCGTTGCTGGTAGCAGCAGCCAAGGCTGGCCTTTCCAGTGGGGACCTTCTCTCCCGCTACCCGAAAATGGCGGAAGTACCCTTTGAGCCGGAGCGCCAGTTCGCCGCCACCGTCCATAGAGACGGCGATGGCGATAGGCGCGTGGTCTTCCTCAAGGGGGCGCCAGAGCGCGTCCTAGATATGTGTGATAGCTGGCTCATGCCTGACGGCCTTCGTCCCCTGGACCGTGACGCCGTTATAGTGGAAGCGCGGCGCATGGCGGAGCAGGGGCTGCGCGTCCTCGCCATGGCTACGGGCGCAGGTGAGCAGGCGAGCAAGACGACGCTGGACGGGACTCCTACCGGCCTCGCCTTCCTTGGCCTCCAGGGCATGATGGACCCACCGCGCCCCGAGGTCATCCGCTCCATCGCCGCCTGCAAACGCGCTGGCATTCGCGTCCTCATGGTCACCGGCGACCATGCCGTTACCGCTGTCTCCATCGCCCGCATGGTCGGCCTCGCTGACACCATCGAACAGGTCGTCACAGGCCGTGACTTGGACTCCATGAGCGATGCGGAACTGGACCAGGCCCTCCGCCGCGTCGCCGTTTTCGCCCGCGCCAGTCCCACGCAGAAGCTCCGCATCGTCAATGCGCTGCGCCGGGCGGGCCACGTTATCGCCGTCACCGGCGACGGCGTCAACGATGCGCCTGCCCTCAAAGCGGCCCACATCGGCGCCGCCATGGGCCGCTCCGGCACGGATGTGGCCAAGGAGGCCAGCGACATCGTCCTCACCGACGACAACTTTGCCACCATCTACGCCGCCGTCGAGGAGGGACGGGTCGCCTTTTCTAATATCCGCAAGGTCACCTTCTTCCTCATCTCCGCCGGCGCCGGCCAGGTCATCGCCATTCTCGCCAGTCTCGCCCTGCGGATGCCTCTGCCCTTCCTGCCGGCCCAACTCCTCTGGATGAACCTGGTCACCAACGGAGTACAGGACGTGGCTCTGGCCTTTGAACCGGGTGAGACAGGCCTCTACCGCAGGCCGCCGCGAAGGTCCAGAGAGGGCATCATCTCCTGGACCCTTGTGGAGCGCACCGTCCTAGTGGGCCTGCTCTTGGCTGCTGGCACCTTGGGAATCTACGCCTGGGAACGAGCAGAAGACGTCACCTTGTCCTACGCCCGCGTCGCCGCCCTCACCACCGCCATCATGTTCCAGTTCTTCCATGTGGGGAACTGCCGCTCAGAGGACCTCTCTCTGTTCAAGAAAGACCCCTTCTCCAATCGCTTTCTCTTCCTCGGCGCTGTCATCGCCCTGGCCGTGCACATCGGCGCCATGTACTTCGACCCCACTCAAGCCCTCCTCAAGCTGGAACCTCTCACCGCGCTGACCTGGACGCGACTCATCCTCGTTTCCTTCACCATCATCCTCGTCGTGGAGCTGCACAAGCTCCTGCGCCACCCGCGTGCGACCTAGGCGCTCGTGCCGCACCTTGCCTTCGCTCCGGCGTTCCGCTACTCTGAAGACCCATCGCATGTAAGCGGGAGGTGGGCTGTCATGAAGGTCGGCATCGGCATCAAGTTCAAGAACTCGCCCAAGTACCCTAAGAC
>JACPQI010000149.1 GCA_016190545.1 Chloroflexota bacterium | reverse complement strand
GCGTTACGGCGTGACGCCCGTCCGGCACAATGGTCATGAGCTTGCGATTGCCTGGGTGCCGACCAATGGGCGCGTTGATCTCTCCCTCCGGCGGCGTTACCCGTCCCTGGACCAGCGCCAGGTACTTTTTGACTACGCGCCGGTCTTTGATTTGCCGGGACAAGCTTCGGTGTCCCAGGTCCGATTTGGCGACTGCGAGAACTCCCGAGGTGTCTTTGTCCAGGCGGTGCACGATGCCTGGCCGGACGCTTCCGCCAATGCCAGGCAGGTTCTTGCAATGGGCAAGGATGCCGTGGACCAGCGTATGATCCCAGTGCCCTGGCGCCGGGTGCGTCACCAGCCCTGCCGGTTTGTTCAAGACCAGGATGTGCTCGTCCTCGTACAGGATGTCCAGAGGGATAGGCTCCGGCTCCAGCGCAAGCGGCGTCGAGGGAGGGACCTCCAAGAATACCCGGTCGCCGGGCTGGAGGCGCTGGCTGGCCTTGGTGACGCGGACGCTGTTCACCGTGGCGTGCCCGCTTCTGATAAGGCGCTGCACGAATGAGCGTGAGAGTTCAGGACAGGAGCGGGTGGTGAACTGGTCCAGCCGTTCGTCCTTGCGGTCGGCCACCAGCTCAATGTGGGCTACGGTCACGGCTCCGGCCCTACGGTCGGCTGCTCACCGGTTGGTGCGGGACTCGGCTCCGCTTGCGGGGTGCTGGGGGGAGGCAGGTGTCGCTGTTTCTCGGCGCGCCCTTCTAAGAGAAAGAAGGAGACAAGGATGACCAGGCCGATGGTGATTGCCGAGTCTGCAGCGTTGAACACGGGCCATACTCGGAAATCGATAAAGTCCACCACGTAGCCTTGGCGGATGCGGTCGAAGAGGTTCCCGACCGCCCCACCGAGTTGCAATCCGAAGCTCACCGTGACCAACGGGTTCGGCTTCCCCACGCGACGGTAATACAGCACCATGACCAGGATAGCGACAAAGGAAGCGATAATGAGGAACACCGTTTGCTCCGGGAAAAAACCGAAGGCGCTGCCGGTGTTGCGGACGTGAGTGATGCGGACAGGGCTGTTCTTGAGCCAGAACTCGTGGAGGTCAAGGGTGTGGGATACGGTCCACTTGGTCAGTTGGTCTAGCCCAAAGACGAGCGCGGCAAGCAGGAAGACGGGCCACCATTTCCTCAATAGGCTATATGTCAGATGAGGCTGTGGTTCGAAGGTTGTCATCGGCGGTTGGTTCTAGTCTAGCAGAGGGCGTGCAACCGCGAGGCCAACGGTCACCCACGAGTGCGGAACTTCCCAAAGAAAAAGGCAATAGCGGCGAGTAGAACCAGCACCAGCAGCCACCACGGCGATGGCCCAAAGCCCTCCCTTCGGGCAATGAGGACGACCAGCACAATCGCCAGCGCTATGAGGAGAAGGCCGGTACCAGGTAGCACGCAGCCGCACCCTATCACCCGAGGTTCGACGGTCTGGCGCCATGTGTCTTCCTCTGCTGACCTTGGGAGATGTTGTAGCCGTTCTCCCTCGTTTTGCGTGCGTTGGCCCATCATCCTACCCAGGTATTGTACTCGTTCATTTCACGCCTCTCTGGGCTACTACATTGAACGGAATTCAGGAGTTTTTCAGGAGAGCGGACTGCTTGTTCAGGAGTTATTACGGCTCTGGGGCCTAAGGTATGTCAATTAGAGGGCCTGAGACATGCATCATCCCACCGTAGCGACCGCGACAGGAGTGAGTGAGGTGGCTGTGGCTCCCGCCCATATTTTGATATTGGGCGAAGACGAAGTCCTCCGCCGAGTTATCGCAATCAATTTGCAGCGGCGGGGATATATCGTGCGGCAAGATTCTCTCAGGCCTGCCGAGCACAACAGATCTCTGGCAGCGACCATCGAGTTTGCTCCGTCCCTTGTCATCATTGACGTGGAGGCGCCCAGCGCCGATGGTTTTGAGAAGCCGAAGCTGCTGGACCAGTTGCGGACAGGCCGAAGCGGGCCCGTTATTCTTATTGTGGCGGATGGGCCTGTCAGCAACCGCGACCTTGCGCGACTGGGCGCAAGCCGCACACTTCAGAAACCCTTCGCCATTGCGAGCTTCCTTGAGACGGTAGATACCCTCCTCAAGACAGCCTAAGGCGCGTCTGGTCTTACCCGCGTTTTCTCTTTTTGTCGCAACGTGTTCGCTCCCCCGGGCGCTTGACAGGAATCGTCAAATGCTCATACAATGCTGACACAACGCGTGGTCACCGTGTGGCGACCGTTGCAACTACTGTTTAAGGAGGTCTTCATGGAGCGAACAAGAAGACGAATAGTCGCTTTGTTGGCTATCGCCACGGCGGCGCTCGGTCTACTGGCGGCTGCCTGCGGAGGCGGGGAGGAAGCTACTCCTACGCCAAGGCCTACCACTGTAGCGCCAACCGCTACCCGGCCACCAGCCCCGACGGCCACAGCGGTGCCCGGAGCAACCGCAACGCCACGGCCTGTTGCCACGGCTACTACGGCGGCCCCTACCGCTACCGCTCGTCCCCAGGCTACGGCCACGCCCTCTGCGGCAGCCGCCAAGCTCATTGTGGCGGTAGGCTCCTTTGATAATGAGGCCCTCATTCCATCCCTCGGTGGGCGCATTGCAGGCATGCACACCTACGGCGCGCCCATGTATGATTGGCTACTCTGGAGCGCTCCTGGGCAAGGGCTTGTCCCAGGTGTCTTGACCAAGTGGGACATGGCGGCTGATGCCAAGAGTTGGACCGTCGCGGTCCGCGATGACCTCACCTGGCACACCGGCGAGAAGGTGACCGCGGCAGACGTCAAGTTCACCATGGAGAACCTGACGAGGCCGCAGGCGACCTCCACCGGCATCGGCACCTTCAAGGCAAACATCGCAAGTGTGGATGTGCTGTCTCCCACCAGCGCACGGGTCAACCTTAAGGTTGCGTGGCCGCTCATGCCGTGGGACTTCTCCCTGAAGGCGGGGCCGGAGGGAGTTGTCGTCCCCAAGGCCTACACGGAGCGGGTGGGCGAGAAGGAGTTCGAGCTGAAGCCTGTAGGAAGCGGGCCGTGGAAGATGACCCGCCGTGACATCGCTGTCCGTTTCGTCTACGAGCCCAGCGGCATCAAGCACCCTTACCGCGAGACCCCGAAGTTCAAGGAACTTGAGATCATCCTTGTCCCTGAAGAGACCACCCGCATCGCCATGCTGAAGACTAGAGCAGCCGACATCATGGAGATCGGTGCCTTCGAGAACGGTCCTGAGTTGGCAAAGGACCGGTCCCTCCAAGTCCTCCGCATTGACGACGTCAACATCGGCATCATCGTGTACGGCGGCATTCTTGATGCGCGCATCAAGGGCAAGCCCTTGGACAAGCGCGATGTCCGGCTTGCCATGGAGCTCGCGGTCAATAAGCAGGAGATCGTGGACACCATCCTGGGTGGGTTCGCCACCGTTTCGCCGCGCACCTTCGTCATCCCCGGCACGTTGGGTTACACCCCGGACATGAAGCCCAGGCCCTATGATCCAGCCCAAGCCAAGCGTCTGTTGGCGCAGGCCGGCTACCCGAATGGCTTCGACATCACTGTCTACAACAACGCAGCGCCGGGCGCCGCCTTTCTCCTTCGCATGACAGAGGCCGTGGCTGGCTACTGGACAGAGATTGGAGTACGGCCTCGAGTCTTCCAGGTGGAGCGGACCATCGCCGCTGGCTATTACCGGGCGCGCCCGCAGGCCGATGACTGGATCGGCAACGCCCAGCCTATCTACGCCCGCATTACGCCTACCAACCTGAACTTCCTACGGGTGTTCTACCATTCCAAGGGCACCACCCTGATATACCCGTCCCCGGAGATTGATTCGCTCATCGACCGCGCTTTCTCAGCTCTTGATCCCAAAGAGCAGGAACGCCTCATCGCCCAGGTGCAGAATACTGCATGGGAAGCTGCGCCTGACATCGCCATCGCCATAGTGCCGAACCTGTACGGCGTTGGCCCCAAGGTCGCCGGGTGGAAATCCATTCCTACAGTCGGTGTAGGCGTCCTCCTGGAGACAGCCACACCTCGCTAAAGCGGGCATGGCATAGAAGCTCCGCATTGTGATGGGCCTGGGATGTGCTCCCAGGCCCATCACTTTTGTGAAAGCCGTGGGTCCATCAGTCTATTGACAGGGTGGAGCAGCCGCACGTAGGATATGGCGGGCACGCAATCGATAAAGGAGACTGCTAATGAAGATCTCTTTCGCTGTGGGGCTGCCTCCAGAAGACCCGCAGGACTTCATCCGCTGGGTCAAGTCGGCGGAGGGCACCGGCTTCGACATGGTAGTCACCGGCGATTCGCCAGCGATCTTCCGCGAACAGTACGTGGCCCTGACCCTTATGGCGCTCAACACCAAGACGTGTCGCATCGGCAACTTCATTACCAATCCGCTCACCCGCCACCTCGTCGTCACGACGAGCGGTATCAGCTCGATCCACGAGCTGTCAGGCGGGCGGGCCTATCTTGGGATCAGCACGGGCGACAGCGGCGTGTACAACCTGGGTATGAAGGCTGCCACGCTGGCCCATTTGGAAGAGTACATCACTGCAATGAGGCAATTGTGGAAGAACACTGAGGCCGTCTATAAAGGGCAGACCGTGCGGTTCATGTGGTACAACAAGCCGGTGCCGGTGTACATGTCCGCTGGCGGTCCGAAGTCGCTCCGACTTGCTGGGCGTATCGCCGACGGAGTATTTATCGAGACGGGGATACTCCCGGAGGTCATCAAAGACTCCATCGCTCAGGTAAAAGCCGGCGCAGCTGAGGCCGGACGCAAGCTGGAGGACATCGACCTGTGGTGGTACATCAAAGGCAACCTGGGGCCGAGTGTAGAGGCCGCTGCAGAGAAGATCCGCTCCGGGCTGGCGAGCAGCGCTAACCACTCCTTCCGCTTCACGCTGGAGGGTAAGTTCGTCCCTGACCATCTTCGGGACAAGATCGAGTCCCTCAAGCGTCAGTACGTCTTTCACCAGCACGTCCAGCTAGGCGAACATGTCCGCAACGCCCAACTAGTGGACGAGTTGGGCCTGCGCGAGTATCTTATAGAGCGGTTCGCCATCTGCGGCACGCCACAGGACTGGGTAAAACGCATCAATGAGCTTGCCCAACTCGGTGTGCGCAAGCTGGCCCTCGCAGGCGTCATGCCGGAAAAAGAAAAGTTCTTCGACACCTTGGGCCGCGAGGTCATCGCCAAGTTCCAGCGGTAACCGCGCTGAGTAGGAAAGGGCTGTAGTCGTATGGCTGAGCAAGCGTTAGCTGGCATCCGCGTCCTTGATCTGTGCCAGATGGTGGCTGGGCCGTACTGCGCCAAGCTGCTCGGCGATTTGGGCGCGGAGGTGACCAAGATCGAGCCGCCCGGCTCCGGCGACATGGCCCGGCAGCGGGCCCCTTTTGTTGGCGACCAGCCCCACCCCGACCGCAGCCTGCTCTTCCTCTACGTGAACACCAGCAAGAAAGGCATTACGCTTGACGTTTCGAAGCCAGGGGGCATGAAGCTGCTGGAACTCCTAGCGAAAGATACAGACATCCTCCTCCATGATTACCAACCAGCCCAGGCAGCGGCAGTGGGCCTGCAGTACGAACGATTCCGCGCTGTCAACCCCGCCCTCGTCATGGTCGCGCTCACGCCTTTCGGTAGTACCGGCCCTTACAAAGACTTCAAAGCGTATCCCCTCAACACCTTCCACGCGGGCGGCGAGGGCTACCTTACGCCAGCCGGGGCCCAATACCTTGACCGGCCTCCAGTCCGGGTGGGAAAGTACGTTGGCGAATACAGTGCTGGATTGAGCGCTACTATTGCGATTCTAGGTGCGCTGTACTGGCAGCGGATTACGGGGCAGGGGCAGTTCGTGGACGTCTCCAAGCAGGAGGCGCTCATCTCACTCAACCCGATAGAACTCAACCGCTACCCAAACCATAATATGGTGGCGAGCCGCGCCTCCCGCGTCACCAGCTACGGCGGCATCATGCCCTGCAAAGACGGCTATGTGGAGCTCTCCCTCTACGAGGACCACGAGTGGGAGGCGCTTGTAAAGCTCATGGGTGAGCCCGCCTGGACCCGAGAGGAGAAGTACAAAGACCGCCCGGCGAGGGTGGCGAACGGTCTCGAGTTGAACCGCCGCATCGCTGAATGGAGCAGCCAGCAAAGCAAAGCCGACATTGTGCCGCGCGGCCAGGCGCTGGGGTGTCCCATCGGGCCCTACAACACGACGAAAGAGGTGTGCGATTCCGAGCAGATGCGCGCCCGGGGCTTTTTCAAAGAGTTGAGTCATCCTGTGGCCGGAACCTTCGCCTATCCTACAGCGGCGTACCACTTCTCGCACACGCCCTGGCAGGCCCAAGGCCCCGCGCCACTTCTTGGGGAGCACAACGACGAGGTCTATGGGAAGCGGCTGGGCCTGAGCCAGAAAGCGTTGGACAGCCTGCGCGAGGATAACGTCATCTGATGCCGGACGCGCGCAAGAAACCCCTCGCCGGCATCCGAGTTACGGATTTCACCTGGGCCATCGCCGGCCCCTACGCTACCACCATGCTGTCGTATTTTGGGGCCGAGGTCATCAAAATAGAGAGCCGCCGTCGGCTGGACATCACCCGGACCGTCGTGCATCCGATCACAAAAAAGTTCCCTGATCCCGACGAAAGCCCTGCACATATAGACTTCAATCACAACAAGTACGCCGTCACGCTGAACATTCAGCACCCGGCGGCCCGCGACATCGCCAAACGAATGGCGCAGGTAAGCGATGTGGTCGTAGAGAACTTCCGCCCCGGCGTGCTGGCCCGGCTCGGCCTAGACTACAAGGTGCTCGCCACGCTGCGCCCCGATCTCATCATGCTCTCCACCAGCACCATGGGCCAGACCGGCCCCAAGTCCGGCATTGTGGGCTACGCGCCGCTCTTCGCTGCGGAATCGGGCCTGGGGGAGATGACCGGCTACCCCGACCGTCCGCCCGGCCAAGTCCGGCTCACCGTGGATGCGATGAGCGCCCTCAGCAACACCTTCACTATCATGGCCGCCCTTCACTACCGCGCCTCCACCGGCAAGGGCCAGTACATCGATGAGTCCTCTACAGAAGTGGTCAGCGCGCTGCTGGGGGATTCCTTGCTGGACTACACGGCCAACGGCCGCGTCCAGACGCGGTCCGTGAACCGGGACGAGAACGGAGCGCCCCATAACTGCTATCGCTGCGCCGGCCAGGACCGCTGGATCAGCATCGTTGTGCACACGGACGAGGAATGGAAAGCCCTGCGGGAAACGATGGGGGAGCCTGCCTGGGCTGCAGAACCGCGCTTTGCCACCACCGCGGGACGCCGGGCGTATGAAGCGGAGTTGGACAAGCACATCGAGGCCTGGACTGTCCAGTTTGATGCCTACGACCTCATGCACCGCCTCCAGGAGGCGGGTGTGGCCGCCGTCCCCTCCTTCAGCAGCGAAGACCTGTTCACGGACCCTCACCTCATAGAGCGAGGGCTAGCCCACGTGCTGGAACAGCCCAAGTTGGGCGCCCTAATCATCCAGAGCCCGCCGTGGAAGCTGGCTGCGACGCCGCCGACTATTGACCGGCATGCGCCGCTCTTGGGGGAGCATAACCCGTATGTGATGAAGGAGCTGCTGGGCATGTCAGACCTTGACGTGAAGCGGCTCGAGGAGCAGGGGGTATTTACATGAGGCCTGTTTTGGGTTATATAGAATGACAGCGCGAGGAGAGTGATATGCCTTACTGTCTTTATGAAGTGGACAAAGCGACCAGGGTGGCGACGATCACCTTCAACAAACCGGAAAAGGTCAACTCCATGACCACTGCGGACATGAAGGAGTTGGGCGACGTCATCTCAGAGGCCGAAACGGACGATCGGGTGGCCGCCATTCTTTTCAGGGGGGCCGGCAAGGCTTTCGGCTCAGGCTTCGATATAGATGAGATCAGGACGGGGCGCAACTTCAACAAGACCGACCGGCGTCCAAGCCTGCGCGAACGGTTGGCGCCGCTGAAGAACTACGCCTGGGGCGACCGGGGTCTGATTCAGAAGGTGTTGAGCTGTGACAAGGCGACGGTTGGCATGGTGCATGGTTACTGTTATGGCAGCCATTTTGAGATGGCTACCGTCTTCGACTACACCATCGCCAGCGAGGACGCCGTCTTCACCCACCCCGGCTGGCGCTACCTGGGCATTGAGGGACACTTGCCGATATATATTCTGGCCATTGGCTGGCGCCGGACGAAGGAGATGATCCTGCTGGGCAAGGAGATGCCAGCCAAGGAGGCCGCCGATTGGGGTCTCATTAACAAGGTGGTG
>JACPQI010000142.1 GCA_016190545.1 Chloroflexota bacterium | reverse complement strand
GCTTGGTCAGGGCGGAGGTCCGCCGGATGCTGGCGTTGAGGAAGTTGGCCGACTCCAGCAGCACTGTGGCGGTGGCGCCCGTCACCTCCGTGGCGGCCCCGCCCATGACCCCAGCCAGGGCCACCGGCGCCACGGCGTCGGCGATGACCAGCATCTCGCCGTCCAGCGTGCGCTCCACGCCGTCCAGGGTGGTGATGCGCTCGCCCGGCTTCCCCCGGCGCACGATGACCTTGCCGCCGCGCAGGGTAGCGAAGTCGAAGGCGTGCAGGGGCTGGCCGAACTCCAGCATCACGTAGTTGGTGATATCCACGATGTTGTTGATGGGGCGCATGCCCGCCGCCGCCAGCCGGTCCTGCATCCACTTGGGCGATGCGCCGACCTTGACGCCTGCGACCAGGCTGGCGCAGTAGCGGGGGCAGAGGTCGGGCGCGGCGATCTCGATGGCCGCCTGGCCCGCGATAGGACCGCCGCGCTCCTCGTAGGCGATGGGCGGCTCGGCGACCGCCACGCTCTGGATAGCCGCCGCCTCGCGGGCGATGCCGAGGACAGAAAGGCCGTCCGGCCTGTTGGGCGTGATGGAGAAATCGAACACGGCATCGCCCATGTAGTCGGCCAGCGGCGCGCCGACAGGCGCGTCTGCGGGCAACTCCAGGATGCCCTCGTGCTCCTTGGAAAGGCCAAGCTCCGCCTCCGAGCAGACCATGCCCGCCGAAAGCACGCCGCGAATCTTGGCTTGCTCAAGCTTGCGTGGCTGGCCCGTCCTGGGGTCGATGAGCCGCGCGCCCACGCGGGCGAAGGCGACCTTCTGCCCGGCGGCCACGTTGGGCGCGCCGCACACCACGGTCATCTGCTCGCCGCCCAGGTCCACCGTCGCCAGCTTCAGCTTGTCGGCGTTGGGGTGCTTCTCGACGGCCACCACCCGCGCGACGGTCACGTTCTGCCAGTCGCCGCCGGTGCGGGTGACGGACGACACCTCCAGCCCGGCCATGGTGAGCCGGTGCGCCAACTCCTCCAGCGGCACGGCGATGGGGACGTATTCCTTGAGCCAGGAGACGGGGAGTTTCATAGGCCTTTCATGCTCCTAACGGCCTTGGGATGTGTCATTCTTGAGGAGTCACGATGCAATCGTGACGACGAAGAATCTGAGGTGGGGCCGCTGTTACCGGATAGCGTGACCCCTCCCCGGACCCTTCGCTTTCGCTCAGGGTGACAGAAAGCATAAAGATTTTCGAGTTTCATCTACTGCTTCTCCGGTTTGCTCACACACTTCTTGTAAAGTAGAAGAATCGCGGCAGTGCAAGTTCCCACTACGAACTCCGCTTCTTCGATACCGGGCTGCGCGGGGGTATGTTGCCCATGACTTGCACCCGGCGCGTCCCCTCTGTACGCATAGACCTTTCGCAACGAATCGCGTAGTGCCCCATGTACCGCAGACTTTATCGGCTCTCTGTTCAGCGCATCGTCCAGGTCGGACTTTGATGCGTTGACAATGATCGTCGCTACCGCCTCCAGCGCGCCTACCGCGTCCTTAATAGCATTAGCCGTATCTGGCTCAGGCCTCTTGTAGAAGGCTTCTAATGCCCGTTGGAACTGCCCCTCAGGCCCCTGGAATCGGGGGTCCTGCAAGAGAACGCGTACTCCGGCGACCCCTTCATCCACAAAAGTGCTGCCAATCCGCTCTACACGATATTCTCTGATCTTATAGCCGAGGCTATGATTATGGAAGAGCTGGTTCAAATCTGTGACGAATTCCTCAATGCGCTTAGCCTTCTTGGATTTCTGGTAAGGGGTATCGTCCTTCGACACCGCGCCGCGTAGGCAACCAATGATTACTTGGCAGGCGTCGAGGAAATTGAACCACTTGAGTTGGAACAGCAGGTTGCAGAATACCTGTTCCTCCCTCTGATAAATGGCGTTGTCAAACCTGTTTTCCTGTTTTACCTCTGGTATCTGGAACAAGGCACCATATAGTGCCCAGTATTGGAAAATTTCCGGTGACTTCCGCTTGTGCTCCGAAAGGATATTGAGGAACCTGTCCTTTACCTCATAGGGAACGTCGTCATACACAAGCTTTTCAGGGCTGGGCCTGACAGGGTATCGTTGCGAAAATAGGTCTTCCATAGTCGCGCCTAAAACTACCTCTGGAACCTTGAATCCCGGGCGTCCTATTTCTTCTCCTCCACCAGCCGCTTCACGTTCTCCAGCGTCCTGGTCATGCCCTTCGAGATCGTACCGGCCCGCATGAGGCGGTAGGGCACGAAGAACAGCAGGTTGGGGATGAGGCCCATGTCCACCTGCACCTCGTGGGTGACGCGGGCGCGGCCCGCCTGCGGCTCTACGCGGAACCACCACTGGATGCGCTTGGGCTTAGGACTGCCCGGCGGCGTCGACTTCCACGACACCACCGTGGGCGGGTCGTATTCGACCACCTCCGACTGGGCCACGAACTTCTGCCGCCCCGGGCCCATCTTGATGTTCTCGTCCGCTTCAAAGCGTGTGCCAACCTTTACCGGCCCCGGAGTGAGCTTGCGCACCGTGAGCACCTCGCCGCTGCCCGCAAGCTGGCTGTGGCGCTCCACGTCCGCCACGATGTCGAAGACGCGCTGCGGCGTCGCTTGCACCGTCGCTTCCTTCCGTAGGTGAAGAATCAACATACGCGCCTCCCCTTACCATTGTCGTCTGCCACGCAACACCGCCGGAACCCCTTACCCCTCCATCCTGTCACCCTGAGCAGAGCGAAGGGTCTCTGGCTGAAGAGACCCCCACGCCAAGCTCAAATC
>JACPQI010000146.1 GCA_016190545.1 Chloroflexota bacterium | reverse complement strand
GCTCATCAGGAGCCAGGGCGTCTTGGCGTTAACCCTGACGCTTTGAGGACTGAGGACATCGATGGATGCCAAAATGGCGCGCCAAGGATTGGTGTTTGAGCTGTGGGACTCTGGACGCACCACTCGTTCGATGCTGAACTTCACGTCGGCGGCGGTCAACTGGTCTCCATTGTGGAACGACATTGGGCGAAGCGTGTACGTCCACGACTTGGCGTCCGTGCCCATCTCCCAGGTCTGGGCTACTCCGGGAGTCAGTTTACCCTCTCGGTCGACCCACAACAGCCAGTCGAAGAGGGGCGCACTGATAGCCCCAAAGCCGACCGAATCGATGCCGCTTGGCTCGAACTGCTCGAAGCTGAATGTGCCTATAGCTACCCGCAGTCTGCCCGTCGGCTGAGCCGCGGCTGGCGTGGGTGTGGCGGCTGGACGCGGTGTGGGGGCAGGAGTCGGAGTAGCCGCTGGAGCAACCGTTGCCACGGGCCGGGTGGTCGCGGTCGGCGCCGTGGCTGCGGCTCGGGTGGCCGTTGGCTGTGGTAAGGAAGGTGTTGGCGTGGCCTTTTCACCGCCGCCGCAGCTTGCAAGCACCAGGCCTGCGGCTACCATGCTGACGCCGAAGAATAAAGCTCGCCTCATGTATGCCCCTCCAGACGCGAATTGGGATGCTGGACCATGACCGCAGGATACCCACTGTTTCTACACTATCACGTGTGTCAAGATGACAGGGTGCCGTCGGCCTTGTGTGCGCTACGTTGGGGAAGTCTACGTTTTACGTTCACTGATGAAAGCGCTTGGGACGGGATCGCTTACGGCACGCGCAGGGAGGCGACGGGGCCGCCGGTCGCCAGGTCGAGGATGGTCGCCTCGATGCGGCCCGGCGATAGCTCCAGGTAGCCCAGGGTGCCAAGCTGCGGCATGAGGTTGCGCGGCATCATGACGCTGCCGGGGTTGACGATGACCAGGCCGTTGTCCAGCCGCCGCGCCATGTGTACGTGGGTGTCGCCGCACACGACGATGTCCAAGGACTGGCCGAACACCCGCGCCATCTGCTGCTCCGGCGTGATGTCGGGCCGCTCTTCGGGCGTGTCGAAGGCGTGGGTGAGGCCAATGCGGAAGCCCTGGAGCGTGAGAACGTGGGCCTCCTTCACCCGCTGGTCGTCGTCAGGGACGCCGGGCCGCATATGTGGGCGAAAGCTGTCCCGCCAGTCGCCGTTGCCCTTGGCGGAGTAGACCGGCGCCAGCCGCTCCAGCCTATCGAGGACGTCGACGACGTGCAGGTCGCCGCCGTGGAGGATGAGGTCGCAGCCCTGGAGGCGCTCGTAGGCCTGGGGCCAAAGGTCGGGCCCGGCTTCCGGGATATGGGTATCCGATATGAGGCCGATGCGCATATTTAGGACTATGGTAGCAGATGAGGTGGAGGGTAGGAGCGCCCTACGTGATAATTTTCACTTGCAAAACAAAAAGGCCCTGTGGTAGAGTATGCAGGAACCGCAAATGGGGGAGACAGCATGCTCGGCGACTACGGTCTCATAGGTATTTATTTGCTCCTCGCCATCCTCATTCCGGCCAGCATGCTCCTCATTCCCTTCGCCCTCTCCAAGCTCAAGGTCGCGCCCCACAACCCTAACCCCATCAAGAACGCCACCTACGAGTGCGGCCTGGAGACCCACGGCGATACCTGGGTCCGTTTCCACTTCCGCTTTTACTTCTTCGCCTTCATGTTCGTCCTCTTTGACGTCGCGTCGATCTTCCTCTTCCCGTGGGCCATGCGCGTGCGCGTGCTGGACTGGGCCGGCCTCATTGTCGTGGCGGTGTTCGTCGCCATCCTGGTGGTGGGCCTGGTCTACGCCTGGAAGAAGAAGGTCCTGGAGTGGAGCTAGCGGTGGAGCAGCCCCAAGGCCAGAACGTAAGCGTGCAGCCCCCGGGCTTCGCGGCCTTCGATATCACCAAGATGGAGCGCGACGAAGGCGCCGCCATCGAGAGCCTGCGCGAGACCTGCGGCCAGCCCTTCCCCGACCAGCCTATCCACGTGCCGGAAGAGCTTCAGAAGAACGTGGCTATCTCTTCGATTGACGCCCTGCTCAACTGGGGGCGCAAGAACGCCATGTGGCCGGTCACCTTCGGCCTGGCCTGCTGCG
>JACPQI010000145.1 GCA_016190545.1 Chloroflexota bacterium | reverse complement strand
GTCCATGAGGGCCTCCGGCCGCGGCGGGCAGCCAGGGATATAAATGTCCACGGGGATGATCTTGTCCACGCCCATGACAACGGAGTAAGAGCGCACATAAGGCCCGCCGCAGGTGGCGCAGCTTCCCATGGCGATGACCCACTTGGGGGAAGGCATCTGCTCATAGAGGAGCTTGATAGGCTCCGCCATCTTCTTGACCACGGTGCCCGCGACGATCATGACGTCCGACTGGCGCGGCGAAGGCCAGGTGACCACGCCGAAGCGGTCCAGGTCATGGTGGGCCATGTATGTGCTGATCATCTCGATGGCACAGCAGGCCAGACCGAACTGCATCGGCCACAGGGAGGACTTGCGGGCGAGGGCGAAGAGGTGCTCGGCGGTGGTTGTGGCCACGCTGGGCATGCCTGTCTTGAAAGGACTGTGGCCCGGCCAGTGCCGCTTGTCGCTGGTGCGGATGGGGCCCGCGCTGTCTTTTATTTCCACTGCAAGGCCCCCTTTCTCCAGGCGTAGAACAGACCGAAGAGAAGGATGACGACAAAGACCAGCATGGCGTAGAAGACAGTGGCGCTGGCCCCGGCGAAGATGACAGCCCAGGGAAAGAGAAAGACTGCCTCTATATCGAAGATAAGGAAGAGGATGCCGAAGAGATAGTAGCGGACGTTGGTCTGTGTCCAGGCCTCGCCCTGGGGCGGTACGCCGCATTCATAGGGAAGGTCTTTGAGGGTGGAACGGGCTTTGGGAGCAAGGAGGGCGGCGGCGGCGAAGGCGATGAGGACGAGGGCAGCGCCCACCAAGGTGGCGATGAGGACAGCGCCGTAGTCCGCGAAGTACCCGTTGGCCAAGCCCTCGCCCCTTTCCGCTGCCGTCTGTCGCCTGCCCAGTCATGCGGGCCGTCTGCCCTCCGGCCGACATCGCTCGTCACAAGGCCCTAGTGGGAAGATTAGCACCGGTCGCCCCAAAGGTCAAGGAAAGTCGTATCTGGGGATATGGGCCAGCGGCGTGCCGTGGGCGTCGGGTGTACAATGTCCCAGGCTCTCGACAGCGCACTAGGACAGCGATGGCGGTGGCAGCGCACGAGCGACGGACCGGGCCCTCATGGTTGATAGACCTAGCGGTCCTCACCGCTGTGGCGGTTGTCATCTATGCCGTCATCCTGCTGGCGTCCACCAGCCGGGACGTGTTGGTGGGCGAGCGCCCCATCTCCCTCTCTCCCAAGGACCTGCCCCTCTACGCCAGCCTCTCTCTCGGCCGCATGCTGGCGGCGTACCTGCTTTCCCTCCTGTTCACCTTGGGCTATGGCTACGTAGCCGCCTACAATCCACACGCCCGCCGCGTCATGATCCCCCTCCTGGACGTCCTGCAGTCCATCCCTTTGCTTTCCTTCCTGCCGATTTTCGTCCTCTCCTTCATCGCCCTGTTCAACGGCCACCGCATTGGGGTGGAGCTGGCGGCCATCCTGCTCATCTTCACCAGCCAGGTCTGGAATTTGACCTTTAGCTTCTACCACTCACTTCTCCGTATTCCGCGACAACTCCACGAGGCCAATCGGTCCTTCCACGTTGAAGGTTGGCTCCGCTTCCGCTACCTGGAACTCCCCGCCGCCACCATAGGCCTGGTCTGGAATAGCATGCTGTCCTGGGCCAACGGTTGGTTCTTCCTCATGGCAAGCGAAATGTTCATCCTGGGCGACCGCTCCTTCCAGCTCCCAGGCCTAGGTTCCTATCTCCAGACGGCAGCTAATCGAAGCGATATCTCAGCCATCCTCTACGGTGTCTTCACCCTGATTGTGCTCATCGTCCTGCTGGACCGGCTGGTGTGGCAGCCCCTGGTCATCTGGTCACAACGCTTCAAGCTCCAGGAGATGGGGCCCTTGGAAGAGTCCGCGCCCTTCCTCGCCGGCCTGGTCAGCCGCTCTCAGACGTTGCGCTGGCTAAACAAGCGTATACTCACGCCCCTGTCCGAACGGCTGGATGCCCGCTTCGCACCCAAGACAGATGAGGAAGTCCCCAGAGACCGAAGGACGGCGGTGATGACCAAGCAAGGCCTCCGCTACGGAGCCACGTTTGCCGTGCTTGGCGCCATAGTCTTTGGCACCGTCAAGGGCGCTTCCATGCTGGCTGGCCTGGACGGTTCAGACGGCCTCGCTCTGCTGACAGACTCGGGCGCTTCGCTGGCGCGGGTGGCAGCGGCGCAGGCCATCGCCCTGGCATGGACGCTGCCAGTAGGGGTGGCTATCGGCATGAGCAGACAGCGGGCCCGAATTTTCCAACCCCTCATTCAGATCACAGCCTCCATTCCCGCCACCGCCCTCTTTCCCATCCTTCTTCTTCTGCTGCTAGACCTGCCGGCCGGCGTGGAGATCGCCGCCATTGTCCTGCTGGTCATGGCAGCGCAGTGGTACCTGCTGTTCAATATCATCGCCGGACTCAGCGCCATCCCGGAGGAGTTGAAGCAGACCGCGAATCTCTATTCCATCCGGGGACTCACCTTGTGGCGCTCTCTCATCCTGCCCTCCATCATGCCCAATTTGTTGACCGGCCTGGTGGTGTCCACCGCCGCATCCTGGAACGCCACCATCGTAGCTGAGTACTTCCGTTTCGGGGGCGAGGCTGAATCGACGGTGGGACTGGGGTCCAGGATCGCGCTGGCCTCCGCCGCCGGCGATATGCCAGTGCTGCTGGCCTCCACTCTGACTATGGTCGTCATTGTCCTGTGCGTCAACCGTTTCCTCTGGAAGCCGCTTCAGGAGACGTCGGCCACTCACTATGTTCAGGAGACTGCATGACCTTGCCTCCAAGGACGAACGGCGGCACTCCATCGATTGCGCCCGCTCCAGAGCAGCCGGTATGCCTGGTCAGGCTGGAGCACGTGTCGAAATCGTGGGCGGAGGGCGAGCATGCCGGCCTGGTGCTGCGGGATATCAACCTCAGCATCAACGAAGGGGAGTACCTCGCTATTCTGGGCCCCACCGCCTCCGGCAAGTCCACCCTGCTGCGCATGATTACTGGCGTGGTGCGCCCCACCGAGGGCCGTATCCTGTACCGGGGAAAGCCAACTGACGGGCCGACGCCCTTCGCGGCCATGGTGTTCCAGTCGCCAGCCTTGTTCCCGTGGCTCACGGTGCAGGAGAATGTGGAACTTCCGCTGAAAGCCCAGCGGGTGGAGCCGGAAACCCGGAGCAAACGGGCCACCGATCTCATCGACCTAGTGGGATTGGACGGCTTTGAAAACGCCTACCCGCGCGAGCTGTCCGTGGGCATGCGGCAGCGAGTGGGGCTTGCCCGCGCCCTGGCCGTTAGCCCCGAGCTCTTGTGCCTGGACGAGCCGTTCTCGGCGCTGGACGTGCTGACTGCGGAAAACCTGCGGCGCGAGCTCCTCACGATATGGTTAGACAGAAGTATCCCGCTCCCGCGCGCCATCGTCATGGTGTCACACAACATAGAAGAGGTGGCGCTGATGGCCGACCGGGTCATCGTTCTAGGCCGGGAGCCCGGCCGGGTGCTAGCTGACGTCCGTGTGCCGTTCCCATACCCCCGAAAGAGGACGGCTCCCGAATTCACTCACTTCATCGACACCCTATATAAGATCGTGACCAACCCAACGGAAGCCACAGCGGTCGTCTCGCCCTCCGGCGGCAGGCCACCCATCGCCAGCCTACCCCACGCCCGCATCGGCATGATCAACGGTCTCATCGAGCTTGTCGCCGGGCGAGGTGGCAAGGAGGACCTGCACCGGCTGGGCGCCCACCTCCTGATGGAGGTGGACGACCTCTTGCCCATCACAGAAGCAGCCCGCTTGCTGGACCTCGCCGAAGTCAAGGAAGGCGATATCGTGCTTACCCCTCTTGGCTTTCGCTACGCCGAGGGCAAGCGCGACGCCAAGAAACACATGTTCCGCCAGCAGATCATCGGACTTCCCCTCTTCAGCCTCCTCCTCAACGTCCTGAAGGAAAAGCCGGACCACCGCATGGAGCGAGAGTTCTTCCAGGAGTTGTTGGAGAACCACTTCAGCGAAGATGAAGCAAACTATCAGCTCTCTCGCGCCATCGAATGGGGCCGCTACGCCGAACTCCTGGGCTTCAATGACGATACGGACGAGTTATTCCTTGAGGAGACGGAGGGGGATGGCGCCGCCGCCGGCCCTGATCCGGGCGAACGCTGAGGCGTTTGCGGGAACACTTCCACGACCGAACTACCGAGACCAGCACAAAGCGCTACCTACCGTTGGAAGAGTATTCGTGGTTCGACAAGCTCGCCACGAACGGTGTTTTGCTTCCGTTCGTCCCTTCGAGGGATTCAGGGCAGGCTCCAAGCCTGTCGCAGGGCAAAGACAAGCTAAGGTTTATCGAGTCCTTCACGGGTCGGCACTGTGCACACCATCTGCCTCCAGCCACTGCCTGTGGTACTCTGTCAGGTGAATGTGGGGCTGTATTCTTGAGGTGAGCCGATGAAAGTCCGCAAAGCCGTCGTCACCGCCGCTGGCTGGGGGACTCGCTTCCTGCCCGTCACCAAGGCCCAGCCCAAGGAGACCCTGCCTATCATCGACAAGCCCATGATCCACTACATCATTGAAGAGGCGGTGGCGTCCGGCATCTCTCAAGTCATCATCGTCACCTCCCTGGGCAAGCGGGCCATTGAGGACTACTTCGACCGCGCCTTCGAGTTGGAGACCGCCCTGGAACGGAAGGGCGACAAGAAGCGGCTGGAAGAGCTGCGCCATATCTCGGAGATGGCCGACATCGCCTACGTGCGGCAGAAGGAGCAACTCGGCCTCGGCCACGCCGTCCTCACCGCCAAAGCCCTGGTCGGCAACGAGCCCTTCGCCGTCCTCCTGCCCGACGATATCATCCAGAGCCGCACGCCCGCCCTCAAGCAACTCCTGGACGTACACCGACAGTACCGGTGCAGTGTCGTGGCCGTGGAGCGGGTGCCGAAGGAGCGCATCAGCGCCTACGGCGTCATCGAGCCCCGGCCCATCGGCGACCGCATCTATCAGGTGCTGCGTATGGTGGAGACGCCCAAGCCGGAGCAGGCCCCGTCCGACCACGGCGTCGTGGGCCGCTACGTCCTCACGCCGGAAATCTTCGAGACGCTGGAGCAGGTGCGGCCCGGCGCCATCGGCGAGGTCCAGCTCACGGACGCCCTCGATATGC
>JACPQI010000144.1 GCA_016190545.1 Chloroflexota bacterium | reverse complement strand
TCGCGGATGGCCTCCACCGCCGGGCCGTACTCCTCCGGCGTGACCTGCGCGGCCAGCCAGCCGTCGCCGAGCCGCCCGACGCGGCGCAGCGCGGCCTGGCTCCGGCCCCCGGTCCAGATGGGCGGCCCCGACTCGCGCGCGGGCTTCGGCTGGAGCGCGACGTCGGCCACTTGATAGAACTTGCCCTTGAACGTGACGCGCTCCCCCGTCCACAGCTTGCGCATGAGCACGATAGCCTCGTCCGCGCGGCGTCCGCGTTCCGCGAGGGGCACGCCCACGGCGTCGAAGCTCCTGTCGTCCTCCTGGCCCACGCCGACGGCGAGCAGGCAGCGCCCGCCGGAGATGAAGTCGAGCGTCGCCAGCTCCTTGGCGAGCAGCACGGGGTTGCGTAGTGGCAGGACTAGGACGCTGGTGCCGAACTGCATGTGCCTTGTGCGCCCCGCGACGGCGGCGAGCACGGTGAGCGGCTCCAGCGTCAGCCCCGCGCCGACGAGGCGGTCGCTGAGCCAGAGCGAGTCAATGCCGAGGGCCTCGGCGCGGTCCACGAAGCGCCAGAGCGCGTCCGCGCCACGCTCCGGGAACGGCCACGCGCCAAGTCCCACGCCAACGCGGATTTTCAGCATGGCAATTATCCCATCACATCAAATATAGTTCATCCCTTAGACCAATTTGGGTTGTTGTACATACGGCTCAATGACGGGGAAGCCTATGTCATTCGAGAACTTCAGGAGTCGTTCGTCGTATGTATGAAACTCGACACATTGGAGCAATTTGGCTGTAGCTAAGTGAATAGCGTCCATCGGCTTCAGACTCCAGCCCTTAGTTAGAGCCAAGCGGATGAATTGGCGCGCTTCCTTGCCAATCCTGTCATGATATTCGGCGACCTTCAGAGTGCTTCTATCCGCCCAAAGCGCATCTATTTGCCGTTCAGTTTCAGTGTCAAGGGCTTTCTTGTCTTGTTCCGCCTTTCCAAATGCCACCTCTACCTGAGATAGAGCGGATGTGATGATCTCAATTGCGCCATTCTTACTGCCACTATCTGCGAGTAAAGCGTCCAGAATAGGAAGCCTATCAGGGTCTCCGTTGATATAACAGAGCCAAACGTTGGCATCCCAGTAAATGGGCCGCTTTACACTAGGCATCTCGCAACCGTCGTATGACTTCTTCGGCACGTGGGGCTCCTGGGGGTCTAGGTGCGATACCTCTAGCTTTTAGATAGCTTCCCCCTTCCACTTCGGGGAGTATCTCGATACGTGAAATCTGCCGAACTGCGACAGGTCGTCCCGCTGTTGATTCACGACTCACTTCACCCTCGACGCTTACGCGCTTGCCCCAGATTTCACGCATGAGGTCTTCTTTCCCTTCCTGCACGTAGCAAGACACCGCTCTATCACGTAGCGCATCGTAAAGAGTGAAGCGTAACCCCTTTCTTTTGCTCAATGTCTCTACGATCCCCTCTACTGCACCATAGGACGTTTGTGTAGTTACAAACGGGAGTACGTTGGATGGCGGGTTTGAAATCACTGCGTCCATATCTGGCGTCTCAAAGCGGACGGCTGTTATTTTGTCGCTAAGTACCCGCGTAATGGCATGAGCCGCCGCCACTGTGCGGTCTGAATAATCGGGACGCTTCTGGCGTTCAAGAGCTTTCCCAATGTTCCCATATGCGCGGACGACTCGCTCTACCTTCTCAATCACGTCGCATTCGCCCCTAACGGTCGCGATGGCGCTGCCAACTTGAAGGTCATGAACGACCCACTCAACATCATCAGCTACGCCAAGTTCGTCGGACAGGCTTTTTACGAGACTGTTAAAACTCGTAATGGCGTCAGCAAAAGCCGCAAAAGGCACATCGCCAGTAAGGGCTAAAGTGAGTGTATCCTTTGCCATTGTTCCCTCCTGCAAAGCCTCTCGGGGTTTGCAGAAATACTCCTAAGTGTATGCCTCAGATTTGTCCAGTTGTCTGGTGTCGTATCCCTGTTTTCGGGTTGTGTTCAGACCTATTGTACCGGAAAGCGCATCAGTCCAGACAGCCCCGCAGTCCTTTCGGGCACTTTTTAAGAAGGCAAGGGCCTTTCGAGCGCCAATTATACCAGCCCGCGCGTCATCCCTTCCCCGGTCGCCACGTCTCCCACCTCTCGCGTAGCGCCTTCGCCGCGTCCTCGTCGGCGGGCAGCGCCCAGTGCATGAACGGCTTGCCGCCAGGCCGCTTCTCCCCCTTCGCGGCCTCCGCCACGTCGCGCGCCACCTCGTCGCCCGTCGCCAGGAACGCCTCGAACGTGTCGCGCCCCGCCGGACGCCGCAGGAAGACGTAGTACGTGCCCGGCCCCTTCAGGCACCGCTCCGCCGAGGAGACCGGCCACAGGCGCGGCGACTTCAGCGACGCCTTGACCTTCAGGTACGCCTCCGCGCTCCCGTCCAGTTCGCGCACAATCACGTCCGCGCCCGCCGTCCGGCGGCTGGTCGGCACCGCCACAAGCCCGCGCGCGGTCAGCGCCGCGACGACGAACCGCGCGCCCAGGTCGTTGATCTGAAACGTGCTGAGCTTCCGCGACGCCTTGCGTGCGCCCTCGCGGCGCCGCGCCTGAGCAGGGCCGAGCAGCGCGTTGTCTATCAGCCGCACC
>JACPQI010000143.1 GCA_016190545.1 Chloroflexota bacterium | reverse complement strand
TTCTGGTCACCCGCTTCTGGTACACGCGGCCCGTTCATCCCGCCACTATCGTGGTCACCGGCACCACCCGCGACGGCACCTTCCTCATCGAGAACGGCAAGGTGACGCGGCCCATCCGCAACCTGCGCTTCACCCAGAGCTACGTGGTAGCGCTGAACAACGTCCAGGCCATCAGCAGGGAGAGCAGGCTTGTCCGCTCCATGTTCTCCTTCAACCGTGTGCCCTGGCTCAAGATCGGCTCCTGGGACTTCACCGGCGTGACGCAGCATTAAGAGTGTTTAGCCATACCATGTGTCATAGGAGAGGGCCATTCTTTGTCACCCTGAGGAGCGTCAGGGACGAAGGGTCTGGGGCGGAGATCCCTCCCCAGATTCTTCGCTTCGCTCAGAATGACCAGAATTCGAAGCTCTAAAGGAGAAGCATATGAAAGCTGTCGTCATCCACCGCACCGGCGGTCCCGAGGTCTTGCAGGTCGAAGACGTGCCGACGCCAGCGCCGGGACCTACCGAGGCCCTGGTGCGAGTGAAGGCCTGCGGCCTCAACCACCTGGACATCTGGACTCGCACCGCCACGCGACGCTCGCCCATCTTGCCCGCCATCCTGGGCTGCGATGTGGCGGGCGTGGTGGACGAGGTGGGCGGCGCCGTGGAGAACGTGAAGCGCGGCTCGGAGGTCATCGCGCTGCCGGGCGTCAGTTGCGGCGCCTGCGTCCGCTGCCTCTCCGGCAACGACCACCTCTGCCCCCACTACGCCATCATCGGGGCCGGCAGACTGCCGGGCGGCTATGCTCAATACGTCTCCGTGCCCGCCGTGAACCTGGTGCCGAAACCAGCTAACCTCACCTTCGAAGAGGCAGCCACCATGGGCGTGGTGCTCCTCACCGCCTGGCACATCCTGGTGGCCCGCGCCGCGGTCAAGCCCAGCGACGTGGTGCTGGTGCAGTCGGCGGCCAGCGGCGCCGGCATCGCCGCGATACAGATCGCCAAGCTCTTCGGCGCCCAAGTCGTCGCCACCGCATCGACGGCCAAGAAGCTGGCCGCCGCCAAGAAGGCCGGGGCCGACCATCTCATCAACTCCGCGGAAAAGGACTTCGTGGCCGAAGTGGGCCGCATAACCTCTGGCCGAGGCGTCGACATCGTCCTGGACAGCAATGGCGGCGATATCTTCGAGCGCAGCCTGAAGTGCCTGGCGGTGGAGGGCACACTGGTCAACTTCGGCGCCACGGTGGCCTCTGCATGCACGCTGGACACCGCTGCCATGTACTCGCGCAACCTCAATGTCCTGGGCGCCCGCATGGGCCCCAAGCAGGACTTCCTGGCCGCCCTGCCCTTCATCCAACAAGGGAAGCTCAGGTCCATCATCCACAGCGTCCTACCCCTGGAGCAGGCCGCCGATGCCCATCGGCTGCTGGAGCAGCGCAAAGCCATCGGCAAGGTGGTGCTGCACGTGGGGTAGGCCCTCATCCCGTGCCCTCGTGGTATCCTTCCACGATGACATCAAGCTGAGGACGGAACATGAAGCGCGGTTACTTCTTTGTCGGCGATGCGCCGCACCACATGTACGTGGACTACCAGTTGGCGGACCACAAACGGTTCCCCTACCCGGTTGTGCTGGTCCACGGCGGGCAGCACAGCGGGCTGGGGTTCTTCACCACGCCGGACGGCAGAGAAGGGTGGGCCACCCTGTTCCCGAGCATGGGCTTCGATACCTACGTCGTCGACCTGCCCGGCCAGGGGCGCTCCGGAGTGCCGGACGACTATCTCACCTTGTCGACGCTGGTCCGCGTCGACCGAGTGCGGGAGCTGCTGCGCCGGTTGAATGGGGCCGTGGTCATAGGCCACAGCGGCGGCGGCCTCCTCCTGTGGAAGCTAGCCGATTCCCTCCCGCCGGAGGAGCGGCACCTGCTGAAGGGGGCCGTGGGGCTGGCGGCCACGCCGCTGCCGGGCGACTGGACACAGCCTATTCCGTTGCGTCGGGAAGACAGGCCGCTGCGCGCCGCTCGCGATAGCATCCTGGGCTCTTTCGTCGTCCGTTCGCCCAGGTTCCCGCAACAGGCGGTTGAGGAGTATTTCAAAACGCTGGTGCCGGACAGCCCCCGCGCCGTCAACGAATGTCTGGACACCCAAGCTAGGGGAGTCATGAAGGTCAGCGGGCCGGAAACGCTCCAGGGCATTCCAGCGATGCTCCTGTGCGGCGAGGAAGAGGGCAAACTCCTTGCGGACCGGGAGCGCTCGGCGGCCTTCCTGGGCATTCCGGCGCTGCGCCTGGGCCGCGACTGGGGGCTGCACGGCCACGGCCACATGCTGATCCTGGAGCACGGGAACGACGAGATCGCCCGGCGACTGGCTGAATGGCTTTTCGCCAACGTGAAGTAGGGACCCGGTCAGCGGAAGGAACGCGCGCCCCTACTTGGCCGTGTAGCGTTGCTCCAGATAGTCGTGGATATCCTTTGCCGCTTTCTTAGCCTGGGCCATGGCCGATACCACCGTGCTCGGCCCTGTCACCACGTCGCCGGCGGCCCACACGCCCTGCCGGGACGTCCGAAGGGTCTCCGGGTCCACCGTGAGCAGGCCGTCCCGCTTCGTTTCCAGACCGGTAACGCCCGTCAACGCCGTGGGGTCCGCGGAGAACCCAAGCGCCAGGACCACCGTGTCCACGTCCACGGTGAACTCGCTACCCGGGTCGGGAACGGGCTTGCGGCGTCCGTCAGCTTCTGGCTCGCCCAGCTTCATGCGGATACAGGTCATCTGCCGGACGCGGCCGCGGGCGTCGCCGATGAACCGGGCAGGAGCGGTGAGCCACTGGAAGGCGATCCCCTCCTGCCGCGCATGCTCCAGTTCATCGCTGCGGGCCGGGGCCTCCTCGGCTGACCGCCGGTAAACGATGGTGACGTCCGTGGCGCTCAGGCGGAGTGCGGTCTGGGCGGCGTCGAAGGCGGTGTTGCCCGCGCCGATGACCGCTACCC
>JACPQI010000140.1 GCA_016190545.1 Chloroflexota bacterium | reverse complement strand
GTCTATTCCCTTCTCATCAGGGTCATACCAAGCGCCATGAGGAACGTCGACCGCTCCCGGTATGATCCGCTCAGTCACTCTGGCCGGAATGACCATCTCACCCCTGTCGTTGAACACCCGCACCATGTCGCCATCGCGGATGCCCCGTGCCTGGGCGTCCTTGGAGTTGACCGCGACTGCCTGGCTTTGGAGTTCCCTTAGCCATGGAACATTGTCGAATTGGCTGAGGGCGCGCCTTTTGAATGCTGTGGTAATGAGTTGCAGGGGATATCGACTGGCGCGGGGGTCGCTTCTGCTCTCTTTAGCTTCTAGGTACGTGGGAATGGACGGAAGCCCGGGGATCTGTACGTCGGCCCATAGCTGAGAGTAGACCTCGATCTTCCCCGACGGAGTGCGGAAAGGGTTGTTTGCGGGGTCTTCGATCTGCTTCTTGAGGGCTACCTGAGGCTCCGACACGGGGACCCGGTAGACGCCTTTCCTCTTCAATTCGGCGTAGTCGGGGACGCCGCCGCGCTGCGCGATTCCTCTCAGGAACTCCTCCTCGGTCTTGTCCAGGTAATTCGTGACGCCCAGCCGCTCCGCTAGTTCAATGGCGATCTGGAGGGGCGATTTCGACTCTCCCAGCGGGTCGATGACCTTGTTCTGGGCGCCGACAAACCCTGACCCGACGCCGAACGCCAAGTCGTTCCTTTCCATGAACGTACAGGCGGGGAGCACGATGTCGGCGAATTTGGCGGTGGGCGTTAAGAACTGCTCCTGCGTCACGATGAACTCAAGGGAATGGAGCGCCTTGACTATCTTGTTGGTGTTGGGGAATTGGTTCACGTAGTTGCACTGGGCGAGATAGAGCAGCTTGTAGTCGGCATAGTAGCCGCCGGCCTTGCCCCTGAGGATAGCGTCGGCGAGTTGAGCGCTATGTACCCTCCGGTCTTTGCAGCCGTAAGGGAGGTCTTTTCTCGATACCACCCCGCGCTCGGCTGGATTGGCGACCCTTTCCACGCCGGCCGTCAGGGGCTGCACCGAGTACCGATAGCCTCCCATCACCGATTCCCAAGCCCTGGCTGCGGCATCGCCGCCGTGTATGCCGACGTTGCCGGTCATGGCCGCCAGCGATATAGCGGCGCGGTGGTATTGCTCCCCGAAGGAGGTCCGTCCAGGGCCGATGCCGGCCATGAGCGCCGCCGGCTTGCGGGTGGCGTACTCCTTAGCTAGTTGTTCCGTGGTCGCGGCTGGAACGCCGGTGATGTTCTCCGCCCAGCCCGGCGTCTTTGGCATCCCGTCTTCAGTACCCAGTACGTACTTCTTGAATTGGTCGAACCCGGCTACATACGTGTTGATGAACTTCTCGTCGTATAGCCGCTCTTTGATCATCACGTAGGCCATTGCCAGCAACATGGCGGCGTCGGTGCCGGGCCTTATGGGTATCCACTGGTGAGCGAAGGTGGCCGCCGTGTCTGTATGCCGAGGGTCAACAGCCACAATCCGCGCCCCGGCCTCCCTGGCCTGGGCCAGGTACCAGCAGGTGTTCGTGCCGCTGACGGAGTTCGCCGGATTCCATCCCCACATGATGATCAGCTTGGAATGGACCAGGTCGTCTCGGGTGTTGCTGGCGTAGAAAGTGCCGTAGGTAACTATTGAGGCATACACACCCGCATGAAAAGAGGCTGCTCCCCAGCAGGTGGTGTGGCCACCCGCCAGGTTAAGCAACCTGGACATTGTCCCGAAGGTGTGCAGGGCGGCAACATCGCCGGCGGATGCCAGTAGCACGACAGATGCAGGCCCATAGGTGTCCCGCACCCGTTTGTATTCTCCCGCCACCCGGTCCAGGGCCTCATCCCAGGAGACGCGCTCAAACTTACCTTCTCCTCGAGCGCCCACCCTCTTCATCGGATACAGGAGCCGGTCCTGAGCATGCACCCTCTGGCGATAGGCGCGGCCTCGCAGGCAGGCCCGCAGTTGGGGTTCGTCGCCGTCATCCGTCTCGATCCTGGTGATCACTCCGTTTTTGACGTGCACCTTGAGGAGACAAGAACCTCCGCAATGGCTGGCGCAGACGGTGGGTATGACCTGCTCTCGCCCAGGAGGTCGTGTTTTCATTTCCGCCACCTGCCTTCCCCGGCTGCTTCGCCCTGCACAGGAGGGGCGTCGAGTGACTTGGGCTTGAAGAGCACCGATGGCTTGAGCTTCTCATCGTACGAGAAGCCCACCGCCTCTCGGGTCTCTCCATATCGGCGTCGTAGCTCGTCGATGGGACCGGAGTCGAGCGCTCTGGTAGGGCAACTATTCACACACAGGGGTTTCTGCCCCACGTGCCACCGGTCAACGCAAAAATTGCACATCTGGAGCTTGGCGTCGTTTCCGCCCGCGAACTGGGGCGCTCCGTATGGGCAAGCATCGAGACAGAGCCGACACCCGCCCCCTACGCACGCATCCTTGTTCACTACGACGACGCCATCCTGTTGCCGCTTGCGGATAGCGTTCGCAGGGCACGCGCTTGCACAGGCTGGATCGGCACAGTGATAGCAGGAGGTTGTTAGAAACGCGACCAGGGGTGTGGGAAACACGCCCCGCTCTATCGTAATCACCCTTCTCCAACTGGCTGGCCCGGCGGGCACATCATGCCAGTCCTTGCAGGCCACCACACACGCATAGCAGCCGTGGCATCTAGTCTGGTCGAAGTAAAACGCCAGTTGCATCGCCGTTCACCCCTGTTCAGCGCTGCGAAAACGCTAAGGCGGCGCGACCCGAATGATAGTCGATCCGACTCACGCGGTCAAGCGCCACATGGACCGAAGTGTCAACCGGAATCCCCCAATCAACGCCCGATTGGCTCACGACGTGGCTTCACCTCGCTGACTGGAGGACGGTCCGCCGGGCGCGCCGGACCAGGAAGCGTAGGCACCACAAAGGGCCTGTGAGCACAAAAACAAAGCGCCCTCTCATGAGGGCGCTTCTCCGTTTCCAGGTGACTGCTAGCTAAAGGCGGAACTGTCCCACCAGGTCGCGCAGGGGCTTGGGCTGGCCGGCCTTGGCCTGTAGCTTCAAGAGCTGCTCGTGCATGGCAGGTCGGCGGTTCTGGTAAAGAACGCCGAGAGGCACGCCAGGAGAGCGGATGATTTTGTACGCCGCCTCTCGGTTTGAGGGGTCGTGGTCCGCCGGGACTTGGTAAGCGCGCGGCTCGATGCCTTTCTTCTTGTCGCCCTTCAGCACATCGTAGGTGTCGTTGTAGGTGGTGCACGGCGATTGTACGTGGACGATGGAGAAGCCCGGGTGCTCCATGGCCATACTGATAAGCCTGGCCAATTCCTTCGGCTGGCCTGAGAAACCGGAAGCGATGAAGGAGACCCCAAAGGCCATATACAGCTCCAGAGGATTGAGGGGGTCTTCCATCTTACCGTAGGGTGTGGAGCTGGTGATGGCGTCGTGGGCTGTGGTGGGTGAACTCTGGCCCTTGGTGAGGCCGTACACGCCGTTGTCCATGACAACAGCGGTCACGTCCAGGTTGCGGGCCGCCTGAGGGGCTACATGCTCCAACCCAATGCCCAGGAAGTCGCCGTCGCCTGCCACAACGACCACGTTCAAGTCCGGGCGCGCCATCTTGACGCCCAGGGCCACGGGCAGCGTCCGCCCGTGCACGCCGTGAAAGCCGTAGGGCTGAGGCCCTTCCAGCACATGCACAAGGTTGCCGGAGCACCCGATGCCAGCAATGACAACATTGCTCTCCGCAGCGAGGCCGGACTTCTGCACCCGCTCCGCCATAGCTATTTCCAGCGCCCGGCGCACACTGAAGTCGCCGCAGCCGGGACACCACTTAAAATCGTATTCCGGGTTCTTGCCGCTCATGCTTTTACCACTTCCTTGCTCTGGCGCTTGACCGCCGCCTGGACCTTCTGGATCAGTTCGTCCACTTTGAAGGGCAGGCCGGTGTACTTGGTGATGGCCTCCGCCTTGATGCCCATTGAACGCAGCACGCTGGCAAGCTGGCCCTGGTAGTTAAGCTCCGGCACCAGTACCAGGTCCTTCTTCTTCAGTTCCGCCACCAGCTTGGCTGGCAGGGGGTTGAGGAACATCGTGTAGTACCAGCTAAGGTTGTTTCCCCGCGCGCGAAGGGCTTGGTAGGCTTCGTAGGCGGGCCCCTTAGAGCCGCCCCACGGCAGCACGGCCACGTGACCCTCTGTGTGCTCCGCCTCGTAGGTAGCGTCGTTCAGCGCGGCCAGCTTGTTGAAGCGCCGTTCCGTCATCTGGACATGACGGTCTGGCCGATGTGTTGTATCGCCCAGCGGGTCATGCTCGCTGCCGTTGGCCACGTAAGCCCCCGGATTGCCCGGGACCGGGAACGGCGAGACCGTGGAGCCGTTATAGCGCAAGTACCCATTGTTGCCGGTGTAGACCTGGCGGCTCTCCACCTGAAGGTTTTCGGTTTCGAACATCGCTACGTTCTTTGTCCGCTCTGCCAGGGAGTGCTCGCTCAGGACGATGACCGGGCCCTGGTAGCGCTCCGCCCAGTTGAAGGCCTTGATGGTGCCGTAGTAGCATTCCTCTACTGTGCCGGGCGCAATGACGGGGATGCTGACATCGCCGTGGGCCGGATGCAACGCCTTGAGCAGGTCGGACTGCTCCGTCTTGGTGGGCAGGCCCGTGGCCGGGCCGCCGCGCTGCACGTCCACAATGACGATGGGGACCTCTTGCATCCAGGCCAGCCCGATGCCCTCTGACATGAGTGAGAGGCCGGGACCGGCAGTGGCCGTCATCGCCTTCTTGCCGGCGAAGGACCCGCCGATGATGCCGGTGATGGCTTCAATCTCGGAGCTCACTTGGTAGGCGAACTTTCCGGGACCCACCAGGTTCTTTTCCATGAACACGAGGATGGGCGTGGCGGGGGAGATGGGGTACCCGACGTAGAACTCGATGCCCGCCGCTATGGCGCCCAGGGCGATGGCATCATTGCCCTTGATGAAGAGTTGGTTCTTGTTCGCCTCGCCCGGCGGCGCCAGTTCGCCGATCTGGAGGCCGCGCTTCTCCGCCTGCGCGCCGCCCAGCGACAACGCCTTGAAGTTGGCCTGGATCACGGCGTCGCGGCCCTTGAAACGCTCGGCGATAAAGCGCTGGAAGTAGGCTTCCGGCATGCCCATGATCTTGGCCAGCACGCCCAGGATCGCAACGTTCTTGGTGCGGGGGTCGCCTGCCTCTTTCGCGATCTCGCCGAAGGGCACGCCGATGGCCCGGCTGGCGCCTGTCACTTCAAAGGAAGAGTCGTGGACTACCACGCCGCCTTCTTGGAGCTCATCGTGGTGCTCTTTATAGGCCTCCTGGTTGAGGGCGACGAGCACGTCCAGATGGTCGCCGGCGCTCAGGCAGGGCCGCGTGGAGATCCGCACCTGGGACCAGGTGGGCCCACCCTTAATCTGGGATGGGAATGTGACGAAGGTCTCTACGTGATAGCCTACGATGGCGGCGGCCCGGGCCAGCATCTCGGCGGCAGTGACCACACCTTCGCCGCCTTCTCCCGCAAATCGCATGACTACGTCGTTCTTCTGCATGGCACCTTTCTCTGCTGAGGGGTTGAGGCTACGGATGTCCTTTAACAGAACCCAAGAAAAAACGCTCCCTCATCAGTCGTTCGACCGCGTTGGGAGCGCCTGCACTGTTCTTTCGCCACTCGGCCCACCCTTTGCTGCTTGCGTTTTGGGCGCATCTGTAATATACCAGAGCCTAGCTAGCCTGTCAAACCATTTTGTGGGGTGGGACGGGGTGAATATGCCCGCCCACGCTCATGTTTCCTCCCAGTGCCGCCAGACGTTGAGCGGTGGGAGCAGCGTCCTGACATGACATAACAATGGAGCAGCATCGTGTCCTTTGGGATAGAAGAGCCGCAAACAGAGGTCAAGCGTATCCTACGGCGGCAGGGTCGCATCACCTTCGCCGAGTTCATGGATATTGCCCTTTACCATCCGCAGTGGGGCTATTACAACACCCGCTCTCCTGTTGGTTCCCAGGGCGATTTCTTCACCAGTCCCAGCGCTCATCCCGCCTTTGGGGCGCTTCTCGCTCTCCAGTGCAGCGAGATGTGGGATGTCCTGGGCAGGCCGGAGCGCTTCGAGGTACTTGAGCTAGGAGCGGGCAACGGGCTCCTCTGCCTGGATCTGCTCACCTTCGCCAACCGGGCGCTGCCGGACTTCGCCCGCGCCGTGCGCTACACAGCGGTGGAGCGCCGCGCCGATGTCCTTTCGCGCCTGGTGGTGGAAGCGGGCCTGACGCGACAGGTGGAGGTAGTGGAAAGCGATGGAGCGCCGCCCGGCCCCCTCACCGGCTGCATCCTCAGCAATGAGTTGGTCGATGCCCTCCCCTTTCACCGCCTGGTCATGGACGGCGGCAGGCTGCGCGAAATCTATGTAACCCTGAAAGGCGACGATATCGCCGAGGCACGCGATGAGCCCTCCACGCCGGCTCTTGCCCAACGCCTGGCGGAGGAAGGCGTTACGCTGGGTGAAGGCTGGCAGGCGGAAGTGTGCCTGGAGGCGGAGGCGTGGGTGCGGCGCATCGCTGCGGTTCTCGCTCGCGGCTTCGTCGTGACCGTCGACTACGGTGATGCGGCCCACGCCCTTTACAGCGAGCGGCGTCGTCGCGGCACCATGCTCTGCCACTACCAGCACACGCTGAATGAAGAGCCTTACAAACGCATCGGACGGCAGGACATCACCGCACACGTGGACTTCACCGCCATCGTGAACGCGGGCCGGGCTGCCGGGCTGGAGCCGCTGGCCCTGCTCCGGCAACGGGAGTTTCTTGGCAACCTGGGGTTGGACCTGTTCCTACGGCAGGCTGTGACAGGGGGCTTGCCTCACCGCGAGCGGCTGGCCAACGAGCGGGGCATGCGGGAGCTGGTGAAACCCGGCGGCCTCGGAGATTTCTGGGTGCTGGCGCAGGGCAAGGGCGTGGGAGCGGTGGAGTTGGCGTGCACCCGCTCGGACAACGCCTTGCGGCAGCGCCTCACGCTGGCTGGTCAGGAGCTTTTTCTGCCCCTGCTTACGCCACGCCACATGCCGCTGCTCCAGGGCAGCCTTTCCTCGCAGGCCGGGGAGTGGATGGAGGTGTGGCCCTGGGGCCAGCAGCAAGGGCCAGGCGAGGCAGAGCGAGGCGATGACGAGTAAAATACCCGTCTATGCGGCCTGCACCAGCCATTGAAGTCAGCCACCTCTCGAAGAGCTACGGTTCGCTCAAAGCCGTAGACGATGTCTCTTTCGCTGTGGCGCCGGGTGAGGTCTTCGGCATCCTGGGCCCCAACGGCGCGGGCAAGACCACGACGCTGGAGACCATCGAGGGGTTGCGCGAGCCGGACTCCGGCTCCATCCGCGTCTTGGACCTGGACGCCGTGAAGCACAAACGGGCCGTCCAGGAGCGCATCGGCGTGCAGCTCCAGGCCACCTCCCTTTTCGATAACCTCACCGTCATCGAGACTGTAGCTCTGTTCCGCTCCCTGTTCCGCAAGCAGACCTTGTCTCAAGAGATGTTGGCACTTATCCAGCTTGAGGACAAAGCCAAGTCGCGGGTGAAGAACCTGTCAGGAGGCCAGCGCCAGAGGCTGGCCGTCGCTCTGGCCTTGGTCAACGATCCCGACATCCTTTTCCTGGACGAGCCCACGGCGGGGCTGGACCCGCAGGCGCGGCGAAGCCTGTGGGGCCTCATCCAGAGCCAGCGGGCCAAGGGCAAGACCGTCATACTCACCACTCACTATATGGAGGAGGCCGAGGAGGTCTGCGAGCGCATCGCTATTATGGACCGCGGCTGCATCATTGCCCTCGATACGCCAAAGGGCCTCATTCGCAGCTTGAGTAGCGAGAGCACCATCGAATGCTCTATCTCCAACGGCGACGCTCCCAGGCTGAAGTCGCTGCCCGCCGTCTACGACCTGCGCCAGGCCAACGGCGACTACGTGCTTTTCACCAAAGACGCCCAGGCCACGCTCCTGGCTCTCATGCGCTACGCCCAGGACTCGTCCACCACGGTCGAGAACATTCAGGTCCGGCGCACCAGCCTTGAGGACGTGTTCCTCAACCTGACCGGCCGCCGGTTGCGGGAGTAAGAGCTATGATGCGCGGATTCTGGGTCCTTACCGTCAGCCAGGTCAAGATGCTGTCTCGCAATGTGGGCTACATGACCGGCAGCCTGGGCCTGGCTGTCATCTCCATGCTCGTCTTCGGCTCCCTCTTCGGCTCCGATTCCACCAAGCCCTTCTCTCTTGGCCTGGTGGACGAAGACCGTTCACTCGTCTCCGCACAGGTCGTCCAGGGGTTGGAGCAGTCAGGCATCGCCAAGATCACCCTGGGCAGCCGCGCCAAGGAGCTCAAGGCCCTGCGTGACGGCGACCGCCGCGTGGTGCTGGTGATGGAGCCGGGCTTCGGCCAGGCGCTGTCCCAGGGGCAACAGTCTTCCTTGGTGGTCTACTACGACACGACCAATATCGTGGGGTCGTCCATAGCCTCCAATGCAGTGAAAGCGGTCGTCGATGTCATCAACCGGCAGATCACAGGAGTGCCGGAGCCTATCGTGCTGCGGGAGGAGGGTGTGCGCGGCAAGACCCTGCGCCAGATCGATTTCATGACGCCGGGCATGGTGGGCATGATGCTTATGTTCGCCAACCTCACCGTTGGCATCGGGCTGGTGGGCTGGCGGGAGCGCGGCATCCTCAAGCGGCTGGGCGTCACGCCGCTGCGCCCCTTCAACCTCATCGCGAGCCAGGTCGCCGCCCACCTTATCTTCGCCTTTGCCCAGGCCGCCATCCTCCTTCTCATCGCCGCCGCCGGCTTCAGCGTCCACATCGAGGGCGATAAGCTGCTCCTCGCCCTCACCGTGGGCGTCGGCGCCTTCGCCATGCTGTCCATCGGCTACCTGCTGGGCGGCCTCATCAGGAGCACGGAGGCGGTCTACGGCGTCACCATGACCCTGTCCTTCCCCATGATGTTCCTGGGCGGCTCTTACTTCCCCGTCGACGACGCCCCGGGCGTCCTCCACTTCATCTCCAAGGCCATCCCTCTCACCTATCTCAACGACGCGCTGCGCGCCATCATCAACGAAGGTGCCGGCCTGGGCGGGATTCGGTTGGAGCTGTTTGTCCTCACCGGCTGGATGGTGGTGACCATGGCCCTGGCCACCCGTCTCTTCCGCTGGCAATGAAGCTGGGAGCACGCTGCGAGGAACAAATGTGGTCTGCGGAACGTTATATACAAAGGGACGTTGCTACCGTCGTCATCTGTGGTGGACTGCTCGATATGGATAAAACCGGGCCTGTCGCACCACGGGCTACGCGTGCCGTACAACGGCACGAGAAAGGAAGCTTCACATGGGAGTCTTTGGCGCGGTCTTCGGCAGTCTGGCCTTTCTTGCAGTCGTTGCTGGTGTGGTGTACCTTGCCGCTCTCGTCGTGCGCGGCCAGAGCGAGCGCGTCAGCACGTTCTTCCACTTCCGTAATCTGGTGCGATTCTACGCCTACATCGCCAGCATTGCGGGCCTCATCGTCCTCATCATCGGCCTCGCCAATTTCCTCAAGGTGGGGTTCAGCTATGCCGACTACGAGTTCAGTTACTACCGCTACGAACCGCCGCCGGTCCGCCAGCCCATAGACGGCCCCGCCATCAAGCCCGTTGAGGTGCGGGAGCCGGACTATCGTAAAAACGACCTCATCGATGCCAGCACTTTCACTGCCATAGGTCTTCTGGTGCTCACTGTCCACACCTTCCTCCGCCGAGTACTTGCGAGGGGCCTTGATCTGGCCCACGACGCCACGGAGCGCATCTACGTCTTCGCCATGCTGGCCAGCTTCGGTGTCGCCTCTATCGCCCTCATGGCCAACGCCTTGCGCGACCTTCTCCGGTACCTGCTGAACGCAGATACCTTCCGCCCGCAGCCGGGAGAGGCAGTGGCCACCATGGCTATCGTGGTGCCGATATGGCTTTACTACGCCCTCCGCACCTGGGCTATGATGCGGAAGCCGGAGCAGTAGCGCCCGCGCGCCCGCCGACGCGGCGCGGCGGGATGCGCTACAATACCGCCATTCTATGGGTGTCCTCTTCGCGATTCTCGCCGCATGTTGCTGGGGCGTGGCCGGCGTCATAACCCGGCAAGCCCTCCGCTACATGAGCACGTCCCAAGGCGTGCTGGTCTCCCTGGTCTCCAGCTTCCTGTTCGCCACCCTTGTGGCAGTGGTGGCGGCCTGGGATGACCTGCCCAACGTCACCGTGAGCATGGTGCTGTGGTTCGGACTGGCCGGCGTGCTGAACTTCACCATCGGGCGGCTGCTCAACTACTCCGCCATGCGGCATCTGGGCGTCACCCGCTCCAGCCCCATCATCGCCTCCTCGCCTCTCTTTGGGGCGCTTCTGGCCATCATCTTCCTCGGCGAGCGTCCATCGGCGCTGGTCGCCGTGGGCACCGTCGCCGTCTTTGGCGGCATCCTCCTCATCATCACCGATAGGAAGTGAGCGTGCACACTGAGCGCAAGACCCCGCAGGGCGGCCAGGACTCCCGACTCCTTCGCTTCGGCTTTATCCTGGCCTTCGCCGCCGCCTTCTCCTACGCCGTCGCCTCTGTCCTCGTCCGTCAGCATGTGGGAAGCAGCGCTTCCCCTATCATTGGCGCGGCCATCTCCCTCTTCGTCGGTATGGCCACCCTCGCTCCCTTCGCCCTCCGCGACTCCGGCCAGACGGCCATCATCCCGCCCAAGCGTAAGGGCGTCATGCTCTTCGCCGTGTCCGGCCTGGCGACGGCCAGCGGCGTGACGTTGCTCTATATGGCCCTGGACCGGTCGCCGCTGGTGATCGTCTCGCCGCTCATCTCCTTGAACCCCCTGGTCACCATGGTACTGGCCCACATCTTCCTGCGGCGGTTGGAGAAGGTCACGCTGCGCAGCTACCTGGGTGTTGTCCTCGTCATTGCCGGCGCTATTCTGGTGAGCGTGGGGTAAGACCAGCAGTAGGGAGGGGACATGGACCGGAAGACCGGGCGCGAAGCCAAGGTGCAGGAGCTTCTCGACAAGCAGGACATCTATGAGGCGCTCATGCGCTATTGCCGGGCTGTCGACCGGTGCGATGAGCCGCTGCTCCGCTCCGTGTACCACCCGGACGCCACCGACGAGCGTCACCTTTCTCCTGAGACGGCACCTGAGTTCTGCGCTAGGGCTATGGCGACGGTCAGGACGATGAAGCTGACGGAGCACAGCATATCGAACGTGCTCATCGAGCTGAAAGGCGACGTCGCTTATAGCGAGGCCTATTGCCACGCCTACCACCGCATCGAGCGCGATGGGAAGGACTACGACGTGGTCGTGGGCCTGCGCTACCTGGACCGCTTCGAGCGCCGGAACGGAATGTGGAAGATCGCCAAGCGCCGCGTCGCCTACGACTGGAACCGGAGCGACCCCTCTACCGAGCAGTGGGGCGACGGCTTCCTGTCCGCGTACAGGCGCATGGGCCGTCGCGGGCCGGAGGACCTGGTCTATCAGCGGGACGCTTAGGCCAGACGGAAAGGGCCGCTAGCGTTTCGCCGCCCGCTTCTCCATCGCCTGGGCCTGCTCCAGCAGGTGGCGCGCCCGCTTCACCACCGGCGCGTCGATGAGCTTGTTGTCCAGCGAGAAGGCGCCCACCCCCTTGGCCTCCGCTTCATCGAAGGCCGTCACGATCCGCTTCGCCTCCTTGATCTCCGCCGGCGCGGGGCTGAACACCCGGTTCAGCACGGGCGCCTGCTTCGGATGAATGGCGAACTTGCCCTGAAAGCCATAGCGCTTGGCGTCCAGCGCGTCCTGCTCCGTCTTCTTTTCGTCCGCATACTCCATGGTAGGGGTGTCATAGGCGTAAATCTCAGAAGCGTGGGCGGCGATGGCCACCTGCGCCCGCGGCCAGCGCACCTCCTCACCCGCTGCCGACCGCGCGATGCCCATATCGTGGGTGAAGTCCTCCGCGCCGAAGGCCACCGCCACCAGCCGGGGATTGGCGCTGGCTATTTCGAAGGCCCGCATCACCCCCTTTGCCGACTCGATCCAGGCGATAACCTTCATCGCGCCGATGGGCAGCCCTTGCTCCTTCTCCCGCAGCGCCAGCATGCTGCTCAGGTCAAAGATGTCGTGGGCGGACTCCACCTTGCCCAGGCACACCCCGTCGATGTGCGGCCCCACCACGGCAGCCAGGTCGTCGCCCGCCAGGCCCGAGGCCAGGCCGTTGATGCGCACGAAGACCCGCTGGCCTCGCTTGGCTAACGATGGCAGGGCTTTTTTCACCGTCTCCCGCGCCGACGCCTTTTCCGCAAGCGTCACCGAGTCTTCAAGGTCCGGGACCAGGGCATCGGCGGGGACGTCGCCCGCCTTTTGCAGCATGTCGGCCCGGCTGCCGGGGACAAAAAGGAGGGAGCGCAGGCTTTCCATAGGGGCCTCCAATGGGCAATATCACTGTCCACATTATAGTAGGGGGCGCAGCATGCTGCGCCCCCAACGGCCGGTGGTACCGCGGCGCCATCTCCTGTCCCAGCGCGTCCAGGTGCTCGAAAAACCTTTCCGGTCGGCAGGCGGGCCGCAGCACGAACTTGCTCACCCCCACGGCGATGTAGCGGTCGATAAGCCTGCACACGTCGTCCGGCGTACCCAGGCCGCAGTAGTCGGCCAGCCGTAGGTCGGCCCGCTGGCGCGGCATCCGCGGCCCGGCCTCGTCTGCTGCGGCCTCGGGCGTGCGGCCCAGGCAGTAGGGGATGATGACCCCGAAGTGGTCGCTGGGCACCCGGCGGTTGTGTTGCGACGCGTAATGCTGCACCCGCTCGATGCCGGTGGCCGCCTCCTCAGGTGTCACCTGGGCCGCCAGCCAGCCATCGCCCAGGGCGCCGGTGCGGCGGAAGGCGGCCTCGGTGCGCCCTCCTATCCAGATCGGCGGCGGATTGCGCACCGGTCGGGGCAGGACTGTGGCGTTCTCCACCTGGAAGTAGCGCCCCTTGTGCGTCACCTTCTCCTCCAGCCACAGCCTGCGCATAAGCTGTATCGCCTCGTCCGTCCGCCCGGCCCGCTCCTCCCGCTTCACCCCGCAGGCCAGCAGCTCTTCCGGCAATTCCGTGCCGATGCCCACCGCCGGCAGCATGCGCCCGCCCGACAGGAAATCGATGGTGGCGATCTCCTTGGCCAGGACCACGGGGTGGCGCAGCGGCAGGGCCAGCACGCTGGGCCCGAACTTGATGGTGCGCGTCCGCCCGGCGATGGCGGCGAAGGCGGTGATGGGGTCCAGGCTCAGCCGGTCGGACACCACCCGGTCGCTGATCCAGATGGAGTCGATGCGCATCTCCTCGGCGTGCTCAACAAAGCGCCAGAAGGGCTGCGCCTCCGGCGGCCCGAACGGCCACTGACCAATGCCCACACCGAGGCGGACTTTCAACTTCAGGTGTTGCTCCATACGCTCACGCTCCTGCGAGACTTTCCCCAGCGTACACTGTTCGCTCTGTGGTGTCACGTGAATGAATCCGTACACCACGCTCTTTCGTCTAAGTACTAAGAACGCCTAACAAAACCTGTCACTCTTGAGTCCTTCCAAGGAAGGACGAAGGGTCTCGCGCGGAGATTCTTCGCTTCGCTCAGAATGCCCCGATGTGTTCGGTATTAGGTTTTATTAGAGGCTCTAGGAAACAATCCGAGGAGGGTGCTATGGGGATGCTGTTCTCGAAGCACAAGGCGAAGGCGATGTCGCCGGGTGAAGAAGAAGTCGTTGTGGCGCTGGGGGAGTACCCCGTGTTCACCGGCCTGCCGGAGGACCGCATTCCGACTCTGGCCGCCACGATGGCGGTAAAGACCTTCAAAGAGGAAGAGATCGTCTGCCACTGTCCTGACGCCACCCACGACGCCTTCGTGGTGCTGAAAGGTGTGGTGGCCCTGAGCCGCCACCGGGGCGATGAAGAGCACGTGCTCGACCTCTCGGACTTGGGGGCTGTCTTTAACGTAGCGGCCCTTGTTGGCGATGAGAAGGAGGCAGGCACAGCGCGGGCCCTGGGTGCTGTCGAGTTGCTGCATATCGACAGTCATAAGCTGCACGATCTCATGGAGCGGGACCCGGCGCTGGGCTATCCGCTAGTTCGCAACCTCTGCCGACTCCTGCTCGCCCAGTTCAACCGCCAGCTTGAACGTCTGCTGGCGTAAGAATGCGGCAAGCCTCTTCCTTGGCGGCGATCCAGTCCCGGCCTAGCCTTTGCGGGCCGACGCGCCGCCCTGCCAGTTCGGGTTGCTGGCGAGCCGCTCAATGACACGCTTCTTGAGCCGCCACAGGCCAGCCTCTTCCTTCACCAGCGTGTCGTGGTAGCGGCCAAACGTCCGCACATAGGGCTCGCCATTGGGACCCTCTTCCACCGAGGCGAAGTAGCTCAGGCAGGTAGCGGCGTCCCCGTTCAGCGTGATTAGGGGGGCCAGGGGGAGGTGCAAGTGGTAGACCTCCGGCGCCTTGGCCCGGCTGGCGGAGAAGGCGGTGATGGCCGTGCGCCCGCGATGCGAGGAAGACTGCCCGGTGCGCGAGCGTATCTCCAGGACGCCGTTCTTCGTGAAGCAATCCGCCCAGGCCTCCGCCGGCCCGAAGTCGGCGATGTGGGAGTAGAGATAGAACAGGTGGAGGATGGCACGCTCGTCCTCCAGCGCCTGGACCCGCGCGGCCAGGGATGCGCCACTACGCCGTGCCGGTTGCTTTCTCACATTGCCCTCCTCGAACGCTATGGTGGGCTGGCTTGTGCTCAGAGCATACGGCGTCGCCGACCTGGGGGCAAGAGCCGTAGCTGCTTGCATCTGGCGAGAGCGGGAGGGAGTCGAACCCACCCCCCGACGCGCAGGCGTCAGGGCAACGGATTTGAAGTCCGCGAGGCCCACCAGGACCCATCCGCTCTCAGGCACGGAGACGACAGTCCCCATTATAGCGTCGCTAGCTTGACGCGAACGAGGGAACAGCTCTGGGGATTGGAATGCGAAGAGTCAATATGTAAGAGAGCCAGCCGCCTACACCAGCACAGTGTCGATCTGCTTCTTCAGCTCCCGCTTGGGCACCGCGCCGATGACCGACTTGACCGGCTGGCCGCCCTTGAACACGAGCAGCGTGGGGATGCTGCGGATGCCGTATTTGGCCGCTGTCGCCGGGTTATCGTCCACGTTCAGCTTGACGAACGACATCTTCGCGCCGTATTCCTGAGACAGCTCTTCCACAATCGGCGCCACCATCCGGCAGGGGCCGCACCACGGGGCCCAGAAGTCCACAAGCACCGGCACCGTCGACTTGAGCACATCCTGGTCAAAGGTTGCATCCTGTACTTCATGAATCGTTGCCATGGTCTGAATCAGTCCTCCTTGGGTGTTTCTCCACCCAGTATTTTCGATGCCTGGAAGCGGGGCGGAGATTCACCTTCGCTCCTCGAACTTACGCAGCCAGTCCTCCTGCACCGCCCGCTTGGCCAGCCCCAGCGCGTTCTTGACGGCCAGAGCGTCGCTGCGGCCGTGCGATACCACCACGTTCCCCTGCACTCCGAGCAGCGGCGCGCCGCCGACACGCCGGTAGTCCCACTGGTCCGCCACGCTCATAAGCGCAGGCTTGATGAGGAGCGCTCCCAGCTTGGCCCGGAGGTCCCGCGTCACCGCCTGTTTGATAGAGATGAACAGGGCCTCGCTCAAGCCCTCCGCCACCTTCGTGGCCACGTTGCCCGTGAATCCGTCGGTCACCACCACATCGGCATCGCCGCGAAGCACCTCTTTCCCTTCCACATTGCCCACGAAATTTAGTGCGCTCTGTTTCAGGAGTTGGTGCGCCTCCACAAACAGCCGCGTCCCCTTCGTCTCCTCCTCGCCGATGTTGAGCAGCCCTACACGAGGCCGTGCCACGCCTAGCACCAGTTCGCTGTATATGCTGCCCAGTTGGGCGAACTGCAGCAGATAGGCGGGCTTACATTCCGCCGTAGCGCCCACGTCCAGGATCATGGCTCGACCCTTGAGCGTGCTGAACAGCGTCGCCAGGGCGGGCCGTTCCACGTCCTTCATCATGCCCAGGGTGAACAGGCCGTAGACCACCACTGCGCCCGTGTTCCCCGCCGATACGAAGGCGGAAGCTTCCCCTTTCTTCACCAGCCCCGTGCCTACTGCGATGGATGAGTTGCGCTTCTGCTTGAGGGCTTGGCTGGGGTGCTCTCCCATCTCCACCACCTCCGGCGCGTCAATCACCGACAGCGCAAGCCCCCTGGTGGACAGCCGTGCCAGCTCCTTCTCCACCACCTGGGATGGGCCAACCAGCGCCACGTGGACGCCCAGTTCCCGGGCGGCGTCCACAGCGCCTTTGACCGGCTCGCAGGGGGCCTTGTCGCCGCCGACAGCGTCCAGCGCAAGTGTAATCACAAGCAGTTGCTCCGAGTGCCCATCATACAGAGGAGACCTTGGCCCCGCAAGGGAAATTGGGCCGTCCTTCCGCCATTTGACGCGAGGTGGCACCATCCGGCAATCAGGCGTGTTCGCGAGAATCCGGCTGGATGACGATTGACAAGACGGATGGAATGTGTTAGGGTGTTCCCTTCTCTTCACATCCGGCCTCGGGCTAAATCTACACGCAGGTAGTAGTTCGTAAGCAAGGTGAAGAGGCAGGCAAGATAGTGGCTGATCGGGTCATAACAACACGATGAACAGCAGAAGATCACCTTCAACAACGCGGCAGCGTTGTACGGATTCGCGTAGATACGGAGGAAGCGTTTTCAAAATGGAGAGGAGGATAGACGAAATGCGGTTCAACTACCGGAGGCTTCTTGTGATGGTGGGCCCGCTCCTGGCGGCCCTCGGCCTGGCCTGCGGCGGTGGCGAGGATGCGACGCCTACCCCACAGCCGCGGCCCGCGGCTACCGCCACGCCCACCCAGGTCCGGCAGGCCACTGCCATACCGGTACCGGCGTCACCCACGCCAGTCGTACAGGCAACGCCTACACCGGCGCCGGCGGCTACGGCTACGCCCCGGCCTGCGGCCACTGCTACGGCCACGACCAGTCGGCCAACGGGGAAATTGGTGGTAGCCATCAGCACCTTTGGAGACGAGAGCCTGGACAACCGTGGCTCTGGGTCCGGCTTCTTGGACTTCGCCACGGCCTACTTTGACTTCCTGGTCTGGGCCCATCCGGATGGCACGTTGGCCCCAGGAGTGATCGAAAGCTGGTCAATGGCCCCGGACGGCAAGATGTGGACGTTGAAGGTCCGCAGCAATTTGCGGTTCCACGACAACACTCTGGCCACCGCCGAGGATGTGAAGTTCAGCATTGAATATAACGCTGATCCGGCTGCCCGGTGGGCCGCGGCCGCCGCCTGGCGTGCCCAGCTCGACCATCTTGAGGTGGTCTCGCCTACTGAACTCCGCATGATTACCAAGCTTCCGGCTCCCTTGGCTATGGGTGAAATCTCACCTCGTAATAGAGGGTACGCCGGCATCTTCTTCAGCAAGGCAGCCTATGAGCGGTTGGGTCAGCGGAAGTACTTCTTCGAGACCCCGATCGGTACCGGCCCCTGGAAATTGGTGCGGTGGGAAACGGCCCAGCGTTTCACCTATCAGCCCTCTGGTATCGCTCACCCCTATCGAGAGGCCGCGGGCTTTGCCGAATACCAGATCCTCAGTGTTCCGGAAGAGACCACGCGCGTGGCCATGGCGCGGACCGGCGCTGCCCAGGTCGCGGAGATCAGTCCTACAAGTCTGGACTCTGCCAAGCGGGCTGGGCTGGACGTCCTTCAGGTGCCGGCCACCGTCATCGGCTCCCTGCTCTTGCCCGGCTTCAACAACCCGGACCTCTTCGCCACCAAGCCCACAGGGAACCTGAAGGTCCGTCAGGCCCTCACCTACGCCATCGACCGCCAGGAGATTGTTGAGACCGTCATGCAAGGCTTTGGAGAGACCGTGGCCCGCCATGCTATTCTCCCAGGGAATGAGGGGTTTGACCCGGCATGGAAGCCCGACCCCTTCGACCCCGCCAAGGCGAAGCAGCTGCTGGCGGAAGGCGGGTTCGCCAATGGGTTTGAAATCACCCTGTACCGGTTCCCCTACGGCGCCGCGGCCTGGTTCCCCTCGGCTGTAGACGCCATCGCCGGCTATTGGTCTGCCGTAGGAGTACGGCCGCGGATTGTCGCGACCGAGCTTGGCACCATGGCCCGCGCTTGGAGCCGCCGGCCCTTGCAAGGCGACGACATCATAGGAACGGCGTTCATGTTGCCGTTGTTCATTCGCGCTGATACCACGTCCGGCCTGTGCGCCTACTACTGCGAGTCCAGCTCAGTCAACCTGCGACCCGAGCGCGGCGCTCTCAGTGACGTGGTGATTAAGGCCTCCTCCACTCTGGATGAGCAGGAGCGCATCCGCATCATCCACGAAATTGTGAACAGGGCTTACGCCGAGTACCTGAGTATTCCTATCGCCACTAGCGGCTCGCTTTACGTGGGCACTGGCGTTGAGGGTTGGAAACCTATCCGGTCTCTCGCTGGCATCGGCGCTATCGTGGAGAGCCTGCGGCCTAAGCGGTAAAAGCGTGTCCGTTACTGTCAGGCCTGAGTCTGCGCGAGGACTCAGGCCTGACACCACGCAATGGCCAAGGAGGAGAAAGAGAGGAGCTGACTGCTGTGAAAACGCGCCACACAACCAAGTCGGCGGAGATTCGGGCACGCCTGGGCCATCCGGTCATCGATGCTGATGGGCACCTGGTCGAGTTCCTGCCGCCTCTCGAAGACTACGTAAAGGCTATCGCTGGTTCCAGCTACGCCATCCGCTGGTGGTCTGCCGCCAAACGGACCTCAGCCGAGGAGGACCAGGCACGGCGCGACAATCGGACAGGTCGTCCCAACTGGTGGGGCGTGCCGACCAAGAAAACCTTGGACCGGGCTACGGCAGCTCTGCCCAAACTACTCTACGAACGGATGGATGACCTGGGTTGGGACTTCACTGTCCTTTTCCCCACGGGTGTAGAAACGGGTATCGGTGTCCAGGTCTACCGTCAGGGTTCGTTGGTGGAAAACTCCGCCACCGACCCTGAGGTAGAGCGAGTCCTGGCGAGGGCTTTTAACGCCTATCGCATAGACATCTGCCGCGAATACGCCGACCGGATGACGCCGGTGGCCTGGATTCCAATGCGCACTCCTCAGGCGGCTATCGAAGACCTGGAGTATGCGGTGAAGACCCTGGGCATGAAAGTGGCGGCCATTCGTGCGGTCCGCCGACCGGTACCCGCCATCCATCGCAAGCACCCTGAGCTGTTTCCCGCCGTCTCCTGGCTCGACACCTTCGGCCTTGACAGCGCTTACGATTACGATCCGTTTTGGGCCACATGCGTGGAGCTCAAGGTGCCGGTTCTCTCCCACGGCAACGGCAAGGGGTTCACCGGGCGCAGTTCCCCGTCCAACTTCATATACAACCACATCGGCAACTTCGCCGATGCCGGCGAAGCGGTCTGCAAGTCGCTCTTCATGGCGGGCGTGACCAGGCGCTTTCCTGCCCTCAAGTTCGGTTTCATGGAGGGCGGCGTCGCTTGGGCGTGCCGGCTCTACAGCGACCTGGTAGGCCACTGGGAGAAGCGGAATGTGGCGGCGATGCAGAACTACAACCCGGCCAACCTGGACCGGGACCTCTTTCTCGACCTCCACCGCCGCTACGGCGATCAGACGGTGCAGAGCAAGCTGGACCTGGTGCTCAGAGTCGGACTGAACATCGAACCTGATGCAGAGACGAGCGACAGTCCGCAGGCCCTCGATGAATGGGCGCCCTGCCGCATCGAGCGGGCCGAAGATATCCGCGACCTCTTCGTCTCCAACTTCTTCTTCGGCTGCGAGTCTGACGACCCCACCAATGCGTTGGCCTTCAACTCCACGCTGTGGCCTTTTGGGGCGCGACTCCAGGCCATCTTCAGCTCCGACATCGGCCATTGGGACGTCCCGGACATGACGGTGGTCATGGAGGAAGCCCACGAGCTTGTGGAAGATGGGCGCCTTGCCCCGGATGCCTTCCGGGATTTCGTGTTCACCAACGCTGTGCGGCTCTTCGCTGGAATGGACCCTGACTTCTTCAAAGGCACGCGCATCGAGAAGGAAGCGGCCAAGGTCCTGGCGGCTCGACCGAGTTAGCCCCTCCCCATCCACTCCATCAGCGCCATCGCAAGCCCACTCGCCAGCGGGACCGAGAGGTTGTCTTCCACCGGCCCGCCCAGCGCCTCCGCCGCCGTCGCCACGACTGCGCCCACCAGCACGGTTGCCGTGCCTATATCCAACACGGTGACGGACAGCAACAAGCCCAGCCCCACGCTCACGCCCAGAAAGGCGGCGGTCCCCTCTAGACTCTTGCCCTGCAGTCGCGGTCGTCCCCAGCGCGTGCCTACCATCGCCGCAAGCGGGTCGCCGGCGGAAAGCATGAGCAGCGTCAGGATAGCCACATCGTAGGGGAACGCTGCGAAGGCGATAGCCGTCGCAACCAGCATGTATGTGGCGGCTGTAGGGCGGCGCTCCTCGCGGGCCTTGAACAGCGCGCCGAAAGTCTTGAGCAGCCAGCCGTTGAGCGATGGATAGCGCAGCCGTAGGGCTTCGACGGTGACAGCGATGGCAGCCAGGCCGACAGCCAGGCCCAACATCACCGGCTTGGGCGTCGCCAGGGCAAGCAGCGGTAGGGATGACCCCGCCAGCAGGTGGAACAGCTTGCGCTCCAGGCGTCCGGCGGGGGTAGTGGAGAGGCCGGAGGCGTTGCGAGTTTTGGCGCTGGCAGGAGACAAAGGCTAGCCGCCTTGGAGGAACTCGCCCCTGGCCTTTTCCAGCAGCGCCGGGTCGGCCAGCAGGTCCACGGCGGTCATTGCCAGCGCCATCGCGCCATCGCTGGTCGCATTCAGGCCCTCCGGCGAGACCGCCGCTTCCCGGAATTCCGGCGAGTGAAGCGACACTCCCTCAGGTGCGACAGTGATGACCGGATGGATGCCTGGCACGAGCTGGCTTACATTGCCCATGTCCGTGCTGCCGAAGGCCGCGCCGGACGGCTTGTCCAGCCGCCGACCCAGGGCGCGCAGGTTCGCTCCAAAGGCATGGGCGATGATATGGTTGTTGCGCATGGCTTCATAGGTGACGGAGGCCCAGCGGTGCTCCAGCCGAGCGCCGGTGGCTGTAGCGCCAGCGCGGAAGCATTCCAGCACCTTCCCGCGCAGCTCCTCAAGCTGGGCATTAGTCAGCGCCCGCACCAGGAAGTGGGCCGCCGAGTGCGCAGGCACCACGTTGGGGGCCTGGCCGCCGTCCGTGATGATGCCGTGGACGCGCGCCCCATCCGGCACATGCTGGCGCAACGCATTGATGGCGTTGTAGGCGAGAACCATCGCCTCTAGGGCGTTGATCCCCTGCTGGGGCCGCGCCGCCGCATGGGCTGCCTTGCCGAAGTACTCCACCTCCAGCTCTATCGCCGCCAGCATTGTCACCTCCACCAGATTAGCGGAGCCCGGATGCACCATCAGCGCCGCATCTAGATCGGCAAAGGCGCCGCGCTGGGCCATCACCGCCTTGCCGCCGTGCACCTCCTCGGCAGGCGTGCCGAGAACCACCACTGTGCCGCCGAGCCGCTTCACGGCCTTCCGCGCCGCGATGCCCGCGCCCAGCGCTGCGGTGGCGATGATGTTGTGGCCGCAGGCGTGTCCCAGTCCGGGGAGCGCATCGTACTCCGCCAGGAATGCGATGACCGGCCCGCCGGAACCGAAGCGAGCCTTGAAGCAGGTGGGAAGGTCGAAGGCGCCCCGCTCCACGTGGAACTCGGCCTCCTCTAGCTCGTCCGCCAGCCATGTCGAAGCCTTGGTCTCTTGGAATGCCAGTTCCGGGTTGGCGTGGATGCGCAGGCTCAATTCCTCAAGGCGCTGCTTCCGGCGCGCGACCTCTGTGCGCACCTGCTCCTTGAGGGCAGCCACGGATGGGTTCGCCTGCTTGGCCATGACGGCTCCTGTCCCAAAGTGGGGCCAGTATAGCAAAAGCTAGGAGCGGGCTGGCTGGGCTGTGGCGGTGCGCCGCCGGTAGTCGGCAATGGCCGCCATCAGCGCGTCCGCAGCCAGCACCGAGCAGTGGACCTTGCCTGGCGGCAACCCGCCCAGGGCGGCGGCGATCTCCTGTCGCGTGAGCCGTTCCGCCTCCTCCAGTGTTTTGCCCTTGGCCATCTCGCTGGCGGCGCTGCTGGAGGCGATGGCGGCGCCGCAGCCTTTGGTCTGCCACGTGCAGGCGGCGATGCGGCCCTCCCGCACCTTGATGAACATGCGCGTCACGTCGCCGCACTGCGGGTTATCGACCAGCCCCACGCCGTCCGGGTCCGTCATCTCGCCCACATTACGCGGCTTGATGAAGTGCTCCATCACTGTAGCGTTATACATGGACAAAATGCCTGGCTCTCCGTTTACTCTCGATGGTAGAACGAGTATCAAACTATATGATAGCTGTCAGCAGGCCTCAGGAACAGCCTCAGGCCCGCTTTGTTTTGCCTTCTTGTACCCCTGCTTCCCAGCCGAGATTGTAGGAGCATCTTTGTACGAGACGGAGACAGAGGAACAGCAGCCTCTCTGGTATCGGCAGTTTGGCCTCGGAATAGGCTTTCCAGGCGGAGGTCGCCTCTGCCCAGATAGCCCTAGGTGTTAGCGGCGGAGGCACCAATTCGTTTGCCCATGACATACCCACATCCTTTTCCGTACCGATAGAATGTGCGTACAAAATCCCTAAAACCTTGGCGATATTCATGAAGGACAACACCGCTCTGTTCAAAGACGAGTTGATAGCCCTTTGAGCGAATCCTAAAAGAGAGATCGGGGTCCTCTCCACCTGGGTGCTTCATCCCAGCGTCGAATCCGCCGACGGCTAGGAGCGCCTCTCGGCGATATACACAGTTGGCCGTGACCAAGTACGAGCATGAAGGCGGAGGTTCAAGAATTCGGTGAAATGTGTAATAGCGGGAGAAAACCCCATTCTGAAGCGGCTGGACCTGACCACCTACTCCGGCGACCAACGCATCCTCTTGCTCCAGTCTCTGCACCAGTGGCCAAGGCCATGGCTCGACAGGCACGCAATCGTCGTCGGTGAAAGCCACATAATCTCCGGATGCGACCTCTACACCTTTGTTGCGCGCTGTCGCAGGCCCTTGATTGGACTGCTTGATGTAGGTGCGGTGGGGATGGATAAGTCTCGTAAGCGCTTCTCGGGTGCCATCTGTGGAACCATCATCCACGACGATGACTTCTACGTCCGCTGGTAGGTGGGCCAAGTTTCGGAGAAGAGCCTGCTTTCTATTGAAGGTTGGGATCACTACGGAGACTCTCGGTTCACCTCCCACAGAGCCAAGCCTCCTCGTTTGTCACCACCCTTAGAACCCCGATACTCGCAGAATGGCCTATAAGTCGGGGGGCGAACGGCCGTGCGCCCCTGCGTGTTTACCGCCCGGGCCGCGCCGTAGGCGAGAGGGCGCGCAGCTTGCTCACCATCCCAGGCAGCACCGATAGCACGTAGTCGATCTCTTCCTGCGTGTTGCCTTTGCCCACCGTTAGCCGGAGGGCGCCTTGGGCCTGCTGTGTTGTCATTCCAAGAGCCAGCAGGACGTGCGACGGCTCTACCGAGGCGGTGGTGCAGGCGCTGCCGCTGGAGGCGCACACGCCTGCCAGGTCCAGGTTCAGCAGCATGGACTCGCCCTCCACGTGCATGAACGCCACGTTCACGTTGTTCGGCAGCCGTTGCGTTGGGTGGCCGTTGAGTTGCACGTCGGGAATGCCGTCCAGGATGCCTGCGATGAGCTTGTCCCGCAGCGCCTTGCAGTGGGCGCTCGCCGACTCCCGCTCCTCGGCGGCGATACGCAACGCCGTCGCTGTCCCTACGATGCCCGGCGTGTTTTCCGTGCCTGCCCGCCGGTTCCGCTCCTGGCTGCCGCCGACGGCCTGCGCCTGGAAGGGCGTGCCGCGCTGCACGTAGAGCACTCCTACTCCCTTAGGCCCATAGAACTTGTGGGATGAGAGGCTCAGCATATCCACGTTCAGCTTCTGCACGTCGATGTCCAGGAACCCGGCGGCCTGCACGGCGTCCGTGTGCATGACGATGGTTCGCTTGAGCTGCTTGGCCCGCTCCTTCACCGCTCGCGAGATGTCTGGAATGGGCTGGACCGTCCCGATCTCGTTGTTCCCGTACATGATGCTCACCACAGTGGTCTGCTCTGTGACGGCCCGCGCCACCGCCTCCGGGTCTACCAGCCCGTCCCTATCCACGGGCACGTAGGTCACCCGGAAGCCCTGCTTTTCCAGGCCGTGGCAGCAATGGAGCACCGCATGGTGCTCGATGGCCGAGGTGACGATATGGTTGCCGCTGCCCTGTAACGCGAAGGCAGCGCCCCGTAGCGCCGTGTTATCCGATTCCGTGCCGCCGCTGGTGAAGACGACCTCGCCCACCTTGCAGCCTAGCACCGCCGCAACCTGTTGCCGGGCGTCGTCCACCGCCTTGCGGGCCTGCTGGGCTGGTGTGTAGATGCTGGACGGGTTGTGGAACTGGTCGCTGAAGAAAGGCAGCATCGTCTCCAGCACTCGAGGGTCCACGGGCGTGGTGGCCGCGTGGTCTAGATAGATGGGCCTGTTGTTCAGCGTTCCTGACATCCTTGCTCTTGGCCCCTCTCCGCTTGCTCCTTGAACCTTGTCCCTCGTACCCTGTCCCGCGCCTTTACACCCTCAATTCTGCCCGCGTCCGCAGGAACTGGGCCACCTGCTCGCGGCCCACCACGCCCACCACGCGGCCCTCCTCCAGCACCGGCACCTGGTTCATCCGGTACTGGTCCATTTGGCCCAGCACCGAGAGCGCGTCATCATTGGGCGAAACGGTGCGCAGCTTCTCCCGGGGCGTCATGATCTGGCCCACGCTGGTGCTGATCCACCGCTGCCGCGGTACCCGGCGGATATCGTTCACCGTAAGGAGGCCTTGCAGCGCGTCGTTCACCATCACCAGGAAGTAGCGCCACCGCCAGCCGCCCTGGAGCAGATAGTGGTCGACCAGGTCCAGTATGTTCGTCTGGGGAGGCACCTGGGCAAAGCTGCTCGTCATGATGTCGCGCGCCCGGTAACCTTTCAGCCCCTCGTGGACTACGGCCTGCGTGTAGGCGGTGCTGGCCGCGTTCTCCAGGAACCAGCCGATGAACGACAGCCACAGCAGGCTCCCGTCCCGCGCCACGACGAAGCCCGCGACGCCGCCGATGATGAACAGCCATGCCACCCCACGGCCCGTCATGCTGGCGATGAGGGTGGCCCGTTTGAAGTTGCCCGTTACCGCCCACACGATGCCCCGGAACACTCGTCCGCCGTCCAGCGGGAAGCCGGGGATCATGTTGAACACGGCAAGCTGCACATTGATGACGCCCAGCCACCAGGTCAGTCGATACCAAGGACTGTTGTGGTCTGCGATACCCTGAGATATGCCCCATAGAGCGCCGCCCAGGGCCAGGCTCATGAGAGGGCCGGCCAGCGCTATCAGGACCTCCGTCCGAGGCCGGTCCGCCTCTTTGGTGATCTGGGCAACGCCGCCGAAGATGAACAGCGTGATACTGCGGACCGGGATGCCGTGCCGTATAGCGACAACGCTATGGGACAACTCGTGGGCCACCACGCTGGCGAAGAAGAGCAGGCTGGTGGCCACCGCCGTCCCGATGCGGGCGCCCCAAGACCATTCGGTAGGGTAGATATTGTTCGCCAGCGCCCAGGTCAACAGCGCGAAGATAAATACCCAGGTGTAGTTGATACTGATGGGGATGCCGATAATACGTCCAATGCGAAACGAGCCAGGCACGAGGTCTCACTCCTGTCTATCCTTGAGCGCTCTGCTTCAATTATAAACGCTCACCAGTTCCTGAAAGGTTGTACGGCGGACCTTTTCCGTTACTTGCCGTGAGTCAACTCCCACCCCATAATACGTTAATGGCGACGAACTGCTATCGTATAGCCTTCACTCACCTAGCGCTCTTCAGTATGGCGCTCTTGGGCGCTTGTTCACAAGCTGAGACCACGGCGGGGCCTGCTCCCTCTCATACGCCGTTGCCCAGCGGGGCGGAGCGCACGCCTGTTCCAGCGCCGCTGTCAACCCCGCTAACCGACCTGGCTGGACGTGAAGGCCCGGCGCTCTCACCAAGCCTCGCGCCTCAGCCATCGCCCTCTCCAGCGCCAACAGCAACTATGGTTTTGGTAAGTCATACATCAACTCCTGTCGCGACGCCCGTGCCTCTATCTTACTCTCCTACACCGCTTCCGCCGACGCCGATCGTGACTCCTTCTCCGTCGGCCCCGTCTCTTCCGTCAGCGTTTTCTCGCTTCCTGCCTAACGTCTCCTACTGGGTGGACGGCGACTCTATGGTTGTCTGGACATCCACTGTGCCGGACCACCCCAGCCCGTACTTCCCGTGGACGGACAACCGCTACCAACCGTACAATGGCGCCAACCCGTACTACATCCGCAACCCTAACTGGATCGTCCCCCACTCTCTGTACTTTCGCATCCCGCTGTCCCCACGACAAGCTGCCCGGCACAGCACGACCCCGCTCGGCCCTATCGGCGTCGCCCTCAACGGCGTACCCTTCTTCAACCAGTACGCCGGCCCAAACCGGCCCCTGACCCTCGAGATCAACTCCTTCGACCAGTTCAATGGGCATCCCCAGGCCACAGGGATGTACCACTACCACGTCGAGCCACTGTCGCTGACCTCTCAGTACGGGCGCGATGCGCTGGTCGGTTTCTTGCTGGACGGGTTCCCGGTGTACGGGCCGGTGGAGGGAGGCCGCGAGGTCACCAATAGCGACCTTGACCAGTTCCATGGCCACGTTCACGCAACACCGGAGTACCCTCAGGGGACCTATCACTACCATATCGCCGCCGAGGCGCCCTATATCAACGGCGCTGGGTTCTACGGCGTCCCCGGGACTGTCGCGGCCCGCTGAGTCGACAGGGCTGGCCCTGCCACGCGAGGCTCGCCATGAGCTGACGACTATATCTTACGCCGCCGTCCGCGCCCGGACCGAAGCCGCCCCTGCGAGAGCATCGTGTAGCCCATGAGCTTGTAGGCCAGCGCCGCCGCTGTCATCGCGCATGCGCTCGGCCCCTCTGGCGGGCAGAGCTCCATTACGTCGAACCCTACGATGCGCCGCTGCTCCGCCACCCTCCGCAGTAGGGCCAGCGCCTCGTGCCACTGCACGCCGCCGGGCGCCGGCGTTCCCACCGCCGCCATAAGCGAGGGGTCGAAGGCATCCAGGTCGATGGTGACATACACCTCCGGCCCCAGCGCCGCCACGATCTCCTCAATCCGTCGTGGTGAGAGGCCGTCGGCCCTCAGGTAGGGAAAACAGGAGATGCTCCTGGCCCGGATGAAGTCCCTCTCCTCCTTGCTGATGCTGCGCACGCCCGCTTGCACAATGGGGCAGCGCTCGGAGAGGCGGCGCATCACGGTGGCGTGGGTATACTTGCTGCTGTTGTGTGTGTCTCGCAGGTCTGTATGGGCGTCAATTTGCAGCACCGACAGCTTAGGGAAGCGCTCCAGATGGGCCAGAGCCGCGCCCAGGGTCACGCTGTGCTCGCCGCCGAGCATCGCCAACGTCTTGCCCTTCGTCAGGATGTGGCGCGTCACCACCTCTACTCGCTTGGCCATCGCTAAACAGCCCTCAGCGGTGGGTATCATCTCCGGCAGGGTGTGAATGCCGAGCTTATAGACCTCCGCATCTAGATCGGGGTCGTACAGCTCCAGGTAGCGGGAGGCGGCGAGAATGGCCTGCGGCCCGTAGCGGGCGCCGCTCTTGTACTCGACGGTTGCGTCATAGGGGACGGGAAGGACAACGATGGCGGAAGTATCGAAGGCGCTGAACTCAGGTTCCAGCTCGCCGAAGTTGAGCGGGTTGGCGAACCAGTCCGGGTGGGTCAGGGGGTCGCGCTCATCCATTGCCCTTGCGCGGTCGCGGCCCCGCCAGCTCCAGCCGCTCGGCGTGGACCAGGCGCCCCAGGGCTTCCGGGTCGTGGGGGTAGACGATGCCTCGCTCAATGAAGTTGCTCTTGACCCGAGAGAAGCCGAAGATGGCCGCGACTTCCTTCAACGCCTTGTGCGGATCAAAGTCCATGCAGGAGAAAATGTCCACGTTGACCAGGTCCCGCTCCGGGAAGGTATGGACTGCAACGTGGCTTTCCGCGATGATGACGAAGCCGGAGATACCCCAGTCCTTGGGCTCCGGTCCTACATAGCGGATCACGTGAGGCGGGCCCACCTTGGTCATGTTGATGTGCGCCGGGTATTCGTCGAGAAAGCGGTAGACGAAGTCCAGGTCCTGGACCTTCGCCTTGTCGCCTTCGTATCCATCAATGAGCAGGTGCATCCGCAGGTCCTCCGCCCACAGCCGGGACTCGTGCGTCCGTGTTTCCTCACCTGAACGCACAAGTCCCAATGATAGCATCAATTGATGTGTCGCTCAATACCGCGTTAAGGCTTTTTCTCCCCACTCGCGCGACACCCGGCGTGGAAGCGCCGTATTCGTATTGACTCTTGCTAGGAACAGTGGTAGGATGGTAAGCTATTCAACAAGGCATGGGGTTTTTGTTGATGGCATGGTTGCACGGCCTGTTGAAACAATGAAGGAGTGGACGCGGATGATTGAAGTCACGTCAACAGCGGCGGTCAAGATCAAGGACATCATGAAGGAGCAGGGCGAGGAAGAAGCAGCCTTGCGCGTCGTCGTCGTCGGTATGGGCTGCGGCGGCCCTCAATATATGCTCACCCTGGACAAAGACAAGACTGAGGACGATACCGTCATCGAATCAAGCGGCGTTCGCCTCTTCGTCGATCCAGACACAGCCAACATCGCGGAAGGCGCCCGCATCGATTACGTGGAAGACCTCATGAAGTCCGGCTTCGTCATCTCCAACCCCAACGCCCAGAGCAGCGGTGGTGGGTGTGGCGGCGGCTGCTCCTGCGGCAAGCAATAGCGATAACCAACCAGTCCTCTGTTGCCCCGAGACCCGTGCGTGAAGACAGGCGCGGGTCTCTTTTTTCTATCCAATCGTCACCGCTCGCCCCGTGCGCGCCGACTTGAACGCCGCCAGCATCACTTCCGTGTTGTGCAGCCCGTCCGCGCCCGACGCCAGCGGCTCCCGGCCCTCTTTCACCGACTGGACGAAGTCCTCCACCATCCACCGATAGCACTGGTCGGGCGGCTGCTGTTGCGCTCCCGCCCCGATCACCCGCCGGCCTTCTGGCCCCACCACCTCCAGCTCGCCTTTGAAGTCCATGCTGAGCGTCTCACGAGCCGCTAAGCTCAGCTTATTGCCGTACAGGACCACGCTGTTCTCTGGGAAAGGGATGATGCGGCTGGCCGAGACCGAGGCCATGGCGCCTGACCTGAACTGCAACAGCAAAGCCGCCATGCTCTCCAGCGGCTGTTTCTTCGTTTGACCGTTGGTGAAGGCGGCCACCTTGGCTACCCGGTCGTTCAGCATATAGCAGAGCAGATCGATGACGTGTACGCCCGCCGATACCATGGCCGCGCCGCCCGCCATGTTCGGGTCGCTCCACCACGCCATCAGGCCGGTGCGTGGAGGCAGTCCCATCTGTCCGGGCGTGCCGACAGCCCACTGGCCCTGAGCGTAAGGCACCGGCCCCGCCGCGCCGGACAGCACCAGGCGCCGGGCTTCGCCGTGCACCGGATGGTGCCGCAGGTGAAACCCGATCCCCAGCTTCACTTTGCTGGCATGGCATTGGTCCAGCATCGCCCGGCAGTCCTCCACATGCAGCGCCATCGGCTTCTCGCACAGGACGTGCTTGCCTCTGCGCGCCGCGGCGATTGCGTGCTCCGCGTGCAGCGAGTTGGGCGAGGCCACGCACAGCGCCTGCACGTTCGGGTTGTTCAGCATTTCCTCTAGCGAATCGTAAACGAAAGGCACATCATGCCGCCGGGCGAACTCCCGAGCGCGCTCCATCTCGCGGCTGCACACCGCCGTTAGGCGGGCGCCTCGGCTTCCGCGAATGGCCGGCACCAGCCGCAAGTCCGCGTGCCGACCAAGCCCGACAAGCCCGAATCCTATCGCCATAGAGCACTCCCTCTGGACAAGCTAGCCGCATTATATCAATCCATCGCCTAATATCCCTGGAGTGTATCCCGTTGCGGGAACCTTTGGTGGTCCACTTCCGTTAGAATGAATGCAACGATGTCGCGTTCACCCGCCAGTCAGCATGTCGGAGGGCCTTGCCCCTTCAGCTTTTTTGCATCCTTCGAGCTGCTTGCCATGCGAGGCCGCCCAGGGGCGCTCCTCAGCATTCTTCTCCTTGCTCTCCTCGCTACAGCTTGCAGCAGCGCCGAGCCAGCTACGCCTATACTGAATCCTACCGCCAGCCCGCGCCCTACCGCCATTGCCTCTCCCACGCCCGCGCCTACGCTTACGCCTACGTTGCCCCCTTCCACTGCCACGCCGGGCGAGAGGCCTCAGCGTGGCGGCATCCTACGCTTGGCCGTCGCCAGGGGCTCGGAAGCTGGCTTCGATCCCTCCCTGCACAGCGATTGGTATATTCACCTTCTGCTCCAGCCGGTCTACGACGGCTTGCTCCAGTTGGACCCACGCTCCGCCGGGCGAGAGGTGATGCCGGGCATCGCCGAAAGCTGGCAGATGACGGACGATGGCCGCGCTTGGCTTTTCCGCATTCGCAGCGGCGTCCGCTTTCACAACGGCGACCCGGTTGATGCGGAGACCGTGCGATTCAACATTGACCGAGCTATCAATCCTCTCTCGGGCGCCGTCTCGATCGTCCGTACGTTCCTTACCCCTATCAAGGACATTGCCGTCGTTGATGCCCGTACCGTCCGCATCACCACCAGCGAGCCCTGGGCCGCCGCTCTTACCCACCTCGCCCACCCCAGTCTGCGCATCGTCTCGCCACGCCTAGCGAACCGCCCGCCTGAGCGCCTGGTCATCGGCACGCCGCCGCCGTCGCCCACGCCCGGCGGCTTGCCCACTCCTACCCCC